>NZ_JAIQZM010000049.1 GCF_023333595.1 Argonema galeatum A003/A1 | reverse complement strand
GAAATAATAGACAGCATTCCCGAAATTCATAAAGCTTTTGGAATTGCTAATCAAGTCAATTTAAGCCGGGAAGAACTAGAAGACTTGGAACGAAGAGAAATGTTTATTTACGACCAACAAGGAGCGATCATCAAAGCTGCTCGAGAAAGTCGGGAAGAAGGTCGGGAAGAAGGTCGCCGAGAAGAAAAGCTCGTAATTGCGCGACAATTATTAGATAGACTCGATGATGAAACCATCAGTCAAATCACCGGACTTAGCCTTGAGGAGGTAAGCAATTTGCGATCGGGCCAAGATTAGATCTATGAATGATTCAAAAAAGTTACAAAATAACTATCAGCAATAAGCAGTTTATTGACACTTATGGTTATTGCAGCACCAGAACCGAAAACTGAATTTCAGCAACCGCTCATCGGCGAACAGCGGGTTGTGATTCGTGGCATTTCTTGGGAAGCATACCTGCAAATTCTGAATGCACTTCCCCAATCGCGTGGTTCTCGTTTGACCTATGACGATGGAGTGTTAGAAATCACCATGCCATTGGAAGATCATGAATTTTATGGCCGCTTAATTGAGTGCTTTATTCGCACATTAGTTGAACTTTTGGGGATGCGAATGAAAACAATGGGTTCAACGACAATGAACTATCCTCATTTAAAAAAGAGCGCAGAACCTGACAACGATTACTACATTCAAAATCAGCCATTAGTCAAAGGTCGCAATGTCGATTTCTCCCAAGATCCGCCACCAGATTTGGTTGTCGAGGTAGACATTACCCATACCGATATTCAGAAAAACCAGTTCTATGCCAGCATTGGAGTGCCAGAATTTTGGCGATTTAACGGTAAGGTGTGGCGAATTTATCAACTTCAGGAAGGTGTTTACGTTGAAGTCGAAGTTAGCCCAACGTTTCCTCAAGTGCCGAAGGATGGGCTATATAGGTTCCTAGAACAGGCAAAGAACGATGAAATTGAAGCAGTTCAGTCGTTACGATCTGGCTTTTTCAGCTAATCGCTTTTATCCGATTGAATTTGCAGAAAATGTAGAATAGTTACTTTTAGCAACATTTTTTTAACATGAAAGCCGACGAACATATACTGCAACTACCCACAACTAGCTAGCTACTAAAAAATGCCATGTCTGTCCTCAAAACCGATCGCCAAACTCTGTACGAAAAAGATTACCTGCAATGGATACAAACCACTCTGGAAAAAATCCGGAGTGGTGACTATGTGAATGTGGACTGGGAAAATTTAATCGAAGAAATTGAAGATATGGGGAGAAGCGAACGGAAAAGTTTAAAAAGTAACCTGATTGTGGTTTTTCTCCATTTACTCAAGTGGCAATTCCAACCTGAAATGAGGAGTGGAAGTTGGGAGGGTAGTATTATCGAACATCGCCGACGTATCAGGGAGTCTATAGACGATTCACCCAGCCTTCAAAACTACTTAGAAAGTATTTTTTCCGAATGCTATCTGCAAGCAGTTAAGCAAGCGAAAGCTGAAACCAGATTACCATTAGAGACATTTCCCCAGCTATGTCCGTATGATTTAGCGCAAGTAGTTAATGATGATTTTTTGCCAGAGTGAAGTTGAAGTTAGGCGAGCGCCCAATCGATTACTATTATTCCATTAATTCATCGCTCATAACTTCACCTGGATAAAAGCGATCGCTCAAAATTTCTTCTAAACTATAAGGACAATTTAAACAACAACAGGAAAACCAAGAAAATGACGAAATTTAAGTATCAAATGCTCGTTCAATGGTCTGATGAAGACAACTGTTTCTTAGTGGGATTTCCTGATTTTCCCGGACAGCGTTGGCGGACTCATGGTGATAGTTATGAGGAAGCTTTTGCCAATGGTACTGAAGCTTTGGAGTCGCTAATTTTAGCTTATGAAGCTACTGGCGAACCACTTCCAAAACCAACGGTTTACAAAGCTGCTTAATGGTGTTTGATGATGGGCTATCAGCAAGCGGTTTATGAACATGAAATTTTACAATCAGAGCAGCTTGATTGTAAGCTTGAAACTGAATTCAACGATTGGTTAAGAAAAAAATTCTGTATGGGTAACGCAGTCAATTGGTATTTGATAATTAAAAACATGACTGAATCGGATGAAGAAGCATGGGAACTGTTCTTCAAACTTTGGGACGAATTTCGTAGTCAGTTATCTGACATATAGCAGAAACAACTGACTTAGAGCTAAGCGATATCTTGCTCTGTTTCAGAATAAATGCGATTTTCTTTATCTATAGAGTAAGGAGGGCGACTTTCCTACCCCAAAAACAACTTATAAGCTGGATTGTTACTTTCATCCCAATAGCGATATCCTAGGGTATCGAGAAATGCCTGCCACTCTCCCATTTCGTTAGGCGGAACTTGCATTCCCACAACAATTCGCCCGTAGTCTGCGCCATTGTTGCGGTAGTGGAACATACTGATATTCCAATCGGGACTCATGGAACTGACGAACTTCATTAACGCACCCGGACGTTCGGGAAACTCGAAACGATAAAGCAATTCGTGATTAGCGAGAGAAGAACGTCCGCCAACCATGTGGCGCAAGTGCAATTTTGTTAATTCGTCATCAGTTAAGTCAAGAGTTTTGAAACCGCAAGCTTCAAAACTTTCAGCCATCTTTCCAGCATCGGCACGGTTTTGAATTTGCACGCCTACAAAGATATGTGCTTCTTTTTCATCGGCAATGCGATAGCTAAATTCGGTAAGATTGCGTCTGCCAAGACATTCGCAAAACCGGCGGAGACTTCCCGGTTCTTCGGGAATAGTGACAGCATAAATGGCTTCGCGGCGTTCGCCAAATTCTGCTCGTTCTGCTACAAAACGGAGACGATCGAAGTTCATGTTAGCACCGCAGGCTACAGCAACTAAGGTTTGTCCCTGGATTTGTTCCCGTTCCACGTAGGCTTTGGCACCTGCGATCGCTAAAGCACCTGCTGGTTCTAAGATCGATCGCGTATCCTCAAACACATCTTTAATCGCCGCACAAGTATCATCCGTATCTACCAGAATAATTTCATCTACGTATTGCTGACACAGACGGAAGGTTTCTTCCCCCACTTCCCGCACCGCAACGCCATCCGCAAATAAACCCACCTGCGATAAGCGCACCCGATGTCCGGCTTTCAAGGATTGATACATAGCATCCGCATCCACTGGTTCAACACCAATAATCTTGATGTCAGGACGCAACCGTTTCACATAAGCGCCAATCCCAGAAATTAAGCCACCACCGCCGATCGCCACAAAAATAGCATGAATCGGTTGCTGATATTGCCGCAGAATTTCCATCCCGATCGTACCTTGTCCGGCAATTACATAAGGATCGTCAAACGGATGAATAAAAGTCAACCCTTTTTCGGCTTCCAGTTGACGCGCAAAGGCATAAGCATCATCGTATGTATCACCATACAGCACCACCTCTCCCCCACGCGCTTTAACCGCATCCACCTTCACTTGAGGCGTAGTTACTGGCATCACGATAATAGCTGTTGTTCCCAGCTTACGGGCACCGAGAGCGACTCCCTGAGCGTGGTTTCCCGCAGACGCAGCAATTACACCCTGTGCTAGCTTATCCGGCGACAAATTTACCATCTTGTTGTAAGCACCCCGCAGCTTGAAGGAGAAGACGGACTGCATATCCTCCCTTTTGAGCAAAAGTTTGTTATTCAGCCGTGCAGACAGGTTTGGGGCGTATTCTAGGGGTGTTTCTTGGGCAACATCGTAGACGCGGGCGGTGAGGATTTGTACCAGGTAGTCGCAAAGCATGGGGTCAAGGGGTTGGCAAATGGCGGATGTAAAGAAAATTTTACTTTACTGGCGTTCGTGTGGTGTGGGTGCGATTGGCGATTATGAGGTAGGAGAGAGTGCGATCGCGATCGCATTACCCAGTCCCCTTTACCGGACACAACCCGCGCCCCCTTTTATCGGATGAAAACGGAACTGTTGTCGGAGGGCAAGTACGACGAATACGGGAGCCACCGCCTTCAATCTATCAAAATAGTGAATTCGTTTAACAACTTATAACGGAAAAACCTCTATCTGGGGAGCGATTTGACCAATGAGCCAGATGAAGTAAAAATAGAATGCTAAATCTCATGAAGATTGTATTCTATGAAACTGAATTATTTTACGAAACGGCCTTCAGTTGTAGGACGCTGGATAGCTACAACTCTGTTTTGTCTTTCCGCGATCGCCTTCATTTGGCAGGGTGCGTTTTTCTCGAACACCGCCGCAATAGCTGCTCCTGCTGTAAACTTGATCGCAGCAGCAGATGCTGGCTCTAAGGTTCAGGAGAAAGCCAGTGAAGATGCTGGACGAACCAAGGATTTCATTCAAGATACGGCAGATAAAGTCAAGCGCACCGCCAATAAAAATGCCGATCGAGTTGAGCAAGCAACGGATGACGATGGTAGTTTCGTTGAGCGTAAGGCTAAGACAGATGCGGCTCGAATTGAAAAAAGAGCAGATGAAGATTCGGCTCGTACTCAGAAAGCAGTAGACAACACCAAAAATGCTATTGAACGCACTGTTGATAGCATCAAGGATGTTTTTAGCAACTAGATACTAGCTTGAAAGGTCAATGTACATTGTTTCATTCATTACATTTACTTGAACTTGAAGGCTCAATGTACATTGATTGGCTTGTTGCAATTCTACTTTGGTGTCAGCGATTCAAAGTAGTCGCAATACATGAGGTAAAGGAGTTAGCAGATGGCGGATAGGTGACAATTTTACTCTATCGGTGGGTTGAGATACCGGACTTCTTAAAGAAATCCGGTATCTGGGGGAATAGTACGTTAGCACGATTGCATCGCAACTCCGAACAAAAAGAGCGATCGGTGAGATTGTTTGTCGCTGCACATAGGTACTGGCGCGATCGCGCATCAGGTGAAGGTTCTGGGGATTTATAATTCTCCCACTATTATCTTTGAAACCAAACTAAGCTATTCATCTAAACAGATTCCATACAGCATTAATCTGTGCGCCTGACTGTTCTTGAGGCTTTTTTTCGTGTCCATCACGTATATAAAGTTTATTTTTATACCACACAGGCTCTGTACCTGCTCTAATTTCAAGCATGATTACTGTATATTCCTCATATGTGATAGGAGTAAGACTTGTATTTATCTGAGTTTTTAAAGATTCAGGTAGTTCAGAGTCACGGATTTTTCTAGAAATTAATAGTATATAATCATCTAGCGTTGTGTTCCTGAGAATCGCCTCCCTTGCCAATCCCACAATACCAAATGAATATACACGAGGTACTTTAATAGCATCTAACTTTTCAATACGCTGGGTATCGTTTTCATCATCAGTAACACCAAGGAAAATATATCCTTTTTTACCTTTGCCTAAGTTTGCCATAGCTGCGATATTTTGAAGGATTTTTTCAAAAGTTCCCTCATCAAATTTTCTATTACTATCACTTAGCGTATATAAGCCCTGTTTAAAGTCATAGTTAGGAGCTTCAACCTTTGATCTCATTAGATAGTTTCTAAAATCTAATGCGTAGGAGCCACTACTACGAGTTGTGGTATTTGAAGCTTTAAAGTAATTCTGAACTAATCCTTTAGCGATATTAATATTTTTTATCCTGTTCTTTTCTGTAATAGTTGAACTCATTTTTATTTTAGATGATAGGTCAGTAAGTGCGCCAAAAATCTCTTTAATATCGAATGGCTCTTTTGATTCCTTTATAATCAGTTCGTAGAAAGCCATGAATAGTGAATAGAATGGCTCTTTTACGGTATTTCCTTTTGCTGTTGGGTTTAATGTCTTGCTAAGAAAATTTTTCTGTTGATCTCCTGCTATTAGTTTAATAGCTTCCTGAATCGAAGACAAGACATTTTTAATATCTTCCTTCAGATTTTTTTCTCCATATCTACTAATAGAAACCTCAATCCCATCTGATTTATCAATATCACCCTTGCCATAGTAGTTATCAAAACTTGGTTTACTGGCAGCAAAAGGTTTTCCTAAAGCAATAGATAGTACGATATCCGCTAAGAATTGTTCGTCGTCACTATCACGTAAATCAGAAATACGCATAATTCCTTGCTGACACCAAATTGTCTCCTCTGCACGTACTCCATAGCCAAGATCGATTGACTTAGCATTAATGCTAATTGCAGGCATATCAGTTAAAGGAAGTACCTCTCTTGAAACATCTCCACGAATTTCAGAAGCAAGAGATCGTACCAATTCTGAAAATTTAGATGTAACGCCTGCTTGTCTAACTTCTTGAGGTGACAAATGTTTTCCATTTGAATTGATTCGATTAAAAATGTCTTGAATTTCATAAGGAGATTTAGGCTGATAAACTGTAACAGCTAACTGATATTCTAAAAATTTAGCGCACTTCTGCGGTTCTAAAAGTTTAGATTTTTCTAAATCCACAGATTTAAAGATACCTTGACGTGATAAATCTTTTGCAAAAGAATGTTCCCTTATATCAAAAAAAGCTTCATTTACTGCAAATTGGTTTTCTATAAAAGCAAATAAAGCATTTAGCCTTTGCATCCCATCAATAATTTCAAAACCCTTGTCTCCGTCATTTAGATTGACTTCTCCAAGCAAAACCAATGGTATTGGATAATTGAGTAATACACTCTCCACGAGAGAAGCTTTTTCATCTTTTGTCCAGACAAGCTTACGTTGATATCGACGGTTGACAATCAACTTGCCTGTACGATAAAGGCGATATAACTCTGGTATTCCTGTTCCCTTTGGAGTGATACTCATAATTTATTGAAAACGGTCAAATTTTAGCTTATTTATATTTTATCATAAAGAGCGAGCGCTTTTAGCGAACAAACAGAGCGATCGCGTAGGCTAGTTTCAGATGCACTTAGGCAAGAGTGGATCGCTCATATTAGAATTAAGGATATGAACTGCCAATTATTGGTGCGATCGGTCTAATTTCCACCATCTATTATTTATATGATGCTTTCCATAAGCATAACTTTGCTCAATTAGGAACAGCACTATTTTTCTGGTTCCCTGGCTCTATTTACCTAATTGTCAAAGGTAAAATGACTGATTACTAATTACTCCGACCAAAGCCAATCTTTATCTGCGTGCATCTGCGATCAAAAACATTCCTAATTATCGCTAACTTCTGTTACCTCAAACTCAACTTTATCATAAATATCAGCCAGCGTGATTTGAAAAAAAATAGAATTTAACGAAATCGTTTCATCAGCATCATCATACTCAGAAAAAGTCCAACGTTTATTATCCGTTTTGAAGAACTGCTCGACGTGCATAGTATATTGATCGATGAGGAGATATTCCTGAAAGCTAGGAATAGTTCGATAAGCTGAAAATTTCGCATCCTTGTCATAATTTCTCGTCGAATCGGACAAAACCTCAGCGATGATTAACGGGTTAGTAATCGTGTCTCGCCGTCCTTCTTGCAATTGTAACGCATTTTGAACTACCATCACATCAGGATAGGTATGAATGCGTTTTCTCGGAATCCAAAGACGTTGATCGGCGACAAAAACTCGATAAGGCTGACGCTTGAGGGCAAAGTTTAAAGCACCGCTAAAGTTGAGAGCAATTTGATTGTGATTTGGCATTCCACCAGTCATCAGAACAATCTCCCCGTTGATATATTCATGGCGTTCTTCCGAGTTAACCTCAAAATCGAGGTATTCTTCAGGAGTGTAATATTTTTTATCTTCAGCCTGCATAACCATTTGATTTTAATCTCCACAGTTTTAGGACTTACCCAGAAACGGGGGTTATCAGCAAAAAATCTGCCTTTTGGAATTATGATGGTAAGGACGCGGCATCATAAATAATGTCGCTCATAGCAAATTTTTAATTAGGCCGTGTCCCTACTGCATAACTGACTCGAAATAACCAAATTATTTTCATTAATTTGGTAAACTACTAATCGGGGAATGCCAGTCCCGTTCGCGGATCGCGGATATACAAACCGAGAACCAACGATTCCATCACCGTATCCCATACTGGAGTCAGGCGTTCCGCATCGTCCACCCAGTAGTCAAAAGTAATCAAACACTGAACTCCAGAACCTAGCCCAATACAGATTCGCGAATAAGCTTCGCGGTTTTCTTGAGGATCGATAAATTTGAATTGAGTCCAAACGATGCGGGCTGTTTGGCGCTTGAGTCGAATAATTTCGCCTTGCTCGATCGGATTCCGCTCATCATCCAGCACCACCTGCTTTAATAGCGGAACCAGCGGAAAATCTGCCCAGTCCCCAGGCGGCAGTAAATTAAAAGAAGCTTCTAAGCGACAATCATCGTTCGGTGGCTTTTTATCTAGAAACCGGAACGATTTCGTATCCGGTTCAAAATGCCAATCTTGGGGGACATCGAAGCGTAACGCCCCTCGCCCCGCGACAAAGATCCGAGTTCCTGGCTGTGATTTCCAATTGTGGTCTTCTTTTAGCTCTAGAGTTTCTTTAATCCATTGGCGATTGTGCTTTTTGCGCTTAGACATAACCCCTCCATTGTTGAGATCTTTCTGATTTTGCCGTAGGTTGGTCTATTACTATAACCGACACAAACGCTGAGTACTTATACTAAACAGTCGTCAAACATGGGATCGACAGGTCTGCGAAGGGCCGATCGAGTCCAATTGTATTTTAGCAGGATAGGTGTACCCCAGTCTTCGTTTGTGTAGCCCCAGCCTAGAGGCTGGGGACAATTTGCTTTTTCAGCTAATATGTATTATACTGACAATTGCTTGAGCAATGGTTGTGGCAGATTGACACAAAATACTTAGTAAACAACATGAATTTAAAGGATGCCAAGACAAATTTATTCAGACTTATAAAAGTTATATCTGTGGTTCTCATTGCCAGTGCAATAGGATTGGAAATAGCGAATATTTATGGATTAATAACCAACAGCGGAATGCCAAGCTTTCTAAATCCAGTCTTTTGGATTGAGCGCTTTGCTGTGGTAATTCATTTAGTTGAGGCAATTATAGCAGCTTCTTATGCAGGAGCAATAAAACAAATGCCTATCAAATATGGAATATATACTTTTTTTGTGGGTACGGTTGGTTTGTTAGAACTGCTTGAAAATCTTCAAAGACTAGATGAGACATAACTAGGCATATTATTCATTAGGTAGGACATAATGAACAGAAATTTTTACATAATTTTGGGAATACTCTCCATACTTGCTGGTATTTCTTTGATTGTGCAAGGACGAGAGATATTAGTCACCAGACCGCCTGAAAACCCATCGTTGTTCTATTGGGGTACAGCAGGGCTGGTAGGATTGTGCGCCATTATTGCGATCTTCTGTTTCTTCCCCCAGAGTCACCCATTTACGTTGCGGATTATTGGTGCGATCGGTCTGGTTTCAACAATTTATTATTTGTATGATAGTTTCCACAATCATAAATTTGCCCAAGTTGGTACAGCACTGTTGTTCTGGTTACCCGGCTCTATTTATCTCATTCTTAAAGGCAAGATAACCGATTCGTAGTGTAAGCATTAATAGCAATCCGTGTATCAAATCGCAGAACCGATCGAATGTAGAAGAGACAAAACACAATACTTATCTCCCATCTGAATCGGCATCGCTTCTATATGGCAGTCAATCAAACCCCAACCCAAGTGAATTCTTTCCATACCGCTATAAGGTTGTCCGCTGACGTAAGCGTAGGAAATCAGCGAGTCGTGAGGAATAGACTTATCTTTAGGAATAAAGCCCCCAGTCCAATCTGGAGTCTGAGTTCGCCACCAAACCCGCAGCTTTTTTTGAGGTTGGGAAACTGTGGCAGAAAGTTCCTTCACTTCCCTTGGTTTGAGGGCGCAATGCCACATTACTAGAGCATAATTTCCAGACCCCTGCTGTATCATTCGCACCAAAGTTGCTAAGAGGGATGTTTGGTAGAGTGTCGCTAGAACTCGCCCCGCACTCAGGGAAATTCCCAATTCGTTCAACCGAGGTAAAAAAGATGACTGGGGCATCAGTAAATCTGCTGCACCTCGATCGCACAATCTTTCTTTGCGCTGTCCGCTCCAATTCGGCAGAAAACTGCCAATCCTGACTTGTTCGTGGGCGTCGAACAGCAGTTCCATCAATTCGTGCCCTTCGGTGAAGCGCTGGCGCACGATCGGATCATTCTCTTTAATCAAAATGATTCCCGTGCGGCTATCGACCAAAATGCCTTGCTGTTCGTCTAGAGGGGCACGCAGAGGTGTCGGGATGCCAAAGTGTTGGTAGATGCACTCTAGATCGATCGGCGGTCGATCGCTCAACCCCGATTCGCAGCGCAGAAACTCCACATAGCCGAACACATCATCCTCGCTACGGAGTGCGCCGTAGCCAGACAAAAACGCCTCTCCCGGATGGCGGTAGGGTTGAGCGGGTGGTGGAGCCTCACGCACGATTCATTTTCCAACGGTCATTTTGATCACGTTATAGAGCAGTTCCCATTTTTCCGGTGTGGTGGGTTGCTGTCCTCGGTATTTTAAACCAGCCAGCATGATCAAGTCATCAGGGGGCAATCCCGCAGATTTGGCAAATTCAGCCAAAGTGGGGGGAATATCTGCCATCTCTGCTTGTATTCCCGTTGGATCGCCTTTGAGCCCCAAAATGGAGGTCAGTTTCTCCATTAGTTGCCAGGAGAGGTTTGTGGCTTGTCCCCGTTCGATTTGGGACAGGTAGTTGCGGGAGATCCCGACTCGATCGGCCAACTCTTGCTGGCTCAGTTTTTCTTGGAGGCGGCGATCGCGGACTTTCTTTGCAAATTCATCCATATACAGTCAGGTGTGAGCGGTGCGAAATCAGGCGTGACAAGGTCTTGACAACTAAAGTTTACAAATTGTGTCTTTACATCTTGCATAAGCGGAAAACTGGTGTTAGAGTAGTAGACAAGAAATGCAAACCACAGTTTACATCTCAATCCTACTCTAGCAGCAAAAATTATATATGACTCAAATTGCAGCCAAAGATAGCAAGGCGAAGATTCTTGATGCGTTTCAACAAATTATCAGTCAACAACGAAACGTTGCATCGCGGGTTGCGACAAAAGAGGAAGAAGCAGAAAAGGAGAAAAACCGGACTGTTCTGGAAACAGTTTCTCAATACACCGCAGATACTATTGTGCGGGGACTGGCGGATCTGCAATTGGAGTTTGGTAATACGATTACCGGACTTTCGACGCGGTTAACGACGGAAACCACCAAGCTGGATGACTTAAAACAAGCGATCGCAGCTGAGAACCAAAATCTGCAAGAACTCCAGCAAACCCGCGTAGTCGCCGATGCGCTTTACCTGCTGACTCAGGAACATCAGGAGAATTTGCGCTTTTTGCAAGAACGATCGACGAACGATCGCGAGACATTAGAAAAAGAAATTGCCCAATCGCGGAAAATTTGGCAGCAGGAACAGCAAGAATTTGACGCCACCCTCAACGAAAGCGGCGAACTGCTGCAACGCGATCGCACGAAGCTGGAAGAAGACTACGGGTACGAGACAGAGCGATCGCGCCAAATAGCCAGAGATAAATATGAGGAAACCAAACGGCTTCTTGAGCGGGAAATTCAAGAAACAACTCAAGCTAAACAGAAAGATTGGGCGGAACGCGATCGCATTTTGGCAGCGAATCAAAACTTATTGGCTGAATATCAGCGCAAAGCCGCAGCTTTTCCCAACGAAGTGGAGGAAGCGGTTAAAAAATCCAGGGAAGAAGGCATTCGAGATGCTAATCAAGAAGCCAAAGTCAAGGCGGACTTATTAGAGAAAGAGTGGGATTCCAATAAGCAAGGGTATGAGTTACAGATTCAATCCCTAGACGCGAAAATTCAGAAGCAAACGGAACAAATTACCGAAATTTCAACGCAACTGCAAACAGCATTGCGACAAGCTCAAGATTTGGCAATGCGTGCGTTTCAGAATTCCTCAAATCGATCTGCGACAAAAGCAGAAAAATCTGAGTCATAAGTAGGTTGGGTTTCGTACCTCAACCCAACCATAATCAGAGTTACAAAGATGTTGGGTTTCACTTTGTTCAACTCAACCTACAGGATCTTAGAATGAATGCAAAGTTTGAGGAAATTCGTATGTCTGTGACACCCACCATCAAAGTACCGCCGTTGGAAAGTGGCGATCGCCTTACCCGCCCGGAATTTGAACGCCGCTACCACACCATGCCCAATCTCAAAAAAGCTGAATTAATCGAAGGAGTTGTTTACGTGGCTTCACCTCTACGCTTTGCCAGCCATGCCGAACCACACAGTTTAATCATCACCTGGTTGGGAGTTTACCGTGCTGCTACACCTGGAGTTCGTTTGGGGGATAACGCTACCGTTCGGCTAGATGCAGACAACGAACCGCAACCCGATGCACTACTGCGTTTGGAACCCGAAGCAGGCGGCAAATCTGACATCACTCATACCTCCATCGTAGTCAAGCGTAGGGTGCGTTAGCGACAGCATAACGCACCGAATCTCGAACACATTCTAACAATGGTGCGTTAGCGAAGCGTAACGCACCCTAGAAAATCCCACATTTATCAACTGGAGTTCACCTATGACTATCAAACGTCCCAACGATAAGAATACTAAGGCTGAAATTCTCACTGCATTTGATGAATTGTTGAAAGAAAAGAAAGAATTGGAGACACAATTAATGCAAAAACCAGAACCAAAAACCACCCAACCAATCGACAACGGTAAATCTACTACATCCACAGCAGGAGTTCCGATAAAACCTGTTCAATTGAGTCAGCAAAAAATGGAATCGATTATTGATGGATTGAATCTTCTGCAACTCAACTTTGGCGGTGCAGTCAGCGATTTGTCGGAAAAGTTGACTTTGGAAGCTTTCAAACTTCAGGATGTGCAGCGAAAAGTAACAGAAGAAAAGCAGCAGTTGGTTGCTTTGCACAATCTGCAAGCAACCGACGGTAGTTTGGATGAGTTAATTGAACAGTACGAGGATAGTTCCAAAACTTTTACTGAGGAACAGCGCCTGCGTCAAGATGACGTTGAACAAGCAATAACCCAGTCAAGAAAGACGTGGGCAAAGGAACAGGAAGAACGCCGCCGCTTTATCAAAGAACGCAATGAAACCCAAAGCAAAACGCGCCAACGGGATGATAAAGAATATACTTACGATCTGACTTTGCAACGTCAACTTTCAAATGAAGAATACGAACAAGAGAAGAAGCGGTTGTACTTGGAACTTGACGAATTCAAGCAAACTGAGGAGAAACAATGGGCAGAAGGAGAAAAAGCAATTCTTGAACGCGAAACCCAATTTACCGAATTGAAAGTGAAAGTTGAAAATATGCCCAAAGAATTGGAAGCTGCTATCAAACGGGCTAAGGAAGAAGGTAAGGGTATCGCTTCTCACCAAGCTAAGGTGAAAGCCGATTTGATTGCTAAAGAAATCGAAGGTTCTAAGCGCAATTACGAAGTGCGAATTCAATCGCTGCAAGAAACTATTCAAAATCAAGATACTCGGATTCAAACTCTCTCCAAACAACTGGATGCTGCGCTCAAGCAGGTGCAAGATTTGGCGGTGAAGGCGATCGAAGGATCGTCGAATATCAATTCTTTCCAAGCCGTGAAAGAAATTGCGATCGAACAAGCTAAGAATCAGAACAAGGTGAAGTAGATTTAAAATTTCAGATTTCACTCAAGTGCAGGGCGAAGCATTGCGGAATGAGGGTTAACTTAAAACAGAAACGTTAATTACACAATGCTAAGTGCATCCGCACCGCTGCGCGAACGCCCCTACAAAGTGTACTTCACTCAGTTGCAAAGCGCTATAAAATTGAAAAAGGAGATACTGATGAAATTTACCAAAATTGATTTGAGCAACATTGTAGGAATCAGTCACGATGATAATTATCTGGGATTGGTCATTGACAGGGGAGATACCATAGATGTTATTGAAATTCCGGCACCTGTTGCTGCTTACGAAGGACTTGTGCAATTGAATGCAGTTGTTTCTGATGACTGTGCTGATTCGGTTAATTTTTACGATTTGCCGGGTGTGGAAACGGAACTTCATATCCTACCTGTGCATTCGACAATGGCAAACGCGGTGGGATACGATCCAGATCATCACCTATTACAAGTTGAGTTTAAGAACGGCTCGGTTTATCAATATGAGGATGTGGATGAAGAAATTTGGGAAGAAATGAAGGCAGCTGATTCAACTGGGCAATTTTTCAATCGGGAGATTAAAGGAAACTATTTTTCTCGTCGTCTGGAATAACAGGGTTATTAGGAACCCGGTTTCTGGGTATTCAGTCATAGTTAAATATTTGGTATGTTGTTGCGCTTCAGCGCTATCTTATACCAAATCCGGGATAAAAACCCCCGTTATCCATAAGTTGGGTGAAGCATTGCGGTAGAAAGGCTTTGGCTCTTGGGAATACACTTATTGCCGAAGATAGCTTCACCCCTACACTTCACACTATAAAGGGGGTAAATAACCCGGATTTGGTATTAAAGAGCGCTGAAGCGCAACAACATACCTGAGAAAGTTTTATCATGGGCGATCGACCGGACATGATATCAACTCTGTGCTTGGCTACGCTTGATTAAAGAGTACAATTCTTGCTGCATCTGAGTACAAACTGTCTCGTAGCATGCATCAACATACTCGCGATCGCTTGCTGCATCCCTACCGTAACGTTCAAAAATAATCGGAGGACAAACACGAGTATGAATAGTTACTGGTAATGGAATATGAGGAAGAGGGCCGATCGCCAGTCCCCAAGGCAGTCCCAGATAAATCGGGAAGACAACCGGATCGATATCAAACAGCCAAGGCATTCCCCACTCGTGTAGCTGCTGCATTTGTTTGTAAATGTCAGTCAGAACTATCAAAGTATCGTGAGCGCCGTGGGAAATCATAGGTACAATCGGCACCTCCTCCCGCAACGCTAGCTTGATAAACCCTGTGCGTCCTGCAAAATAGATTCGATCGCGCAACTGATGCGGTCGAAAAACATCTTCCGCACCACCGGGGTAGACTAGCACACTTGCTCCTTGGCGCAAAGCTGCGATCGCCATTTTAGGATGTGCCATAATAGCTCCCGCTTTTTCAGCCATTTGCGCGATCGGCAAAGAAACCTCCCACACACGGGGGTGCATCAGACCGTAGACAGGCCGTTCGCACCCAAAACGTCGAAACCAGTCGTACATCATCATAAACATATCCGGGGCAGCCAGTCCCCCATTATGAGAGCCTACCAACAGAACTTTTCCGTAGGGTGGGATATTGTGCCAGCCGCTGGTTTGAACCCGAAAATAGTGGTGATACAGCCAGTCCCACACTGGCATTAGAGATTGGATTACTTTTGGCTCTCGTCGATCTAAAGACCATCCCGGTCTGGCTTGAACGTTATTCTTTATACTCATCAAGACATGGTAGCAGGATCGCTAAGACTAAGACAATATCGATCGCCGCCATACGCGATCGCTCTTATTTTATCAGTCAGTCAACTCGCATCAGATGCGATCGCTCAGTTAAAATGAAACAGTACGCGCCTCGATAACCTGATTGCTTTGCACCGTGTAGAACAGATCTTCAACAGTACCAGCATGAACTCTTTTATACTTAGGAATTTAAACAATGACTAAACTACTCTTTGCCAGCGTGCTTATAAGTACGATTTTTTCGGTTCAATTTTCATCTTTTGCACAATCATTGCCCAGACTGCGGCGAAATATGAACTACGCACAAGCCAGGACTCTATTAATTCGACGAGGCTGGCGACCTGTAGTTAATTCCGAACAAGTGAATAATCCAGATAGAAACGGTGTCATTGATTACTTAATCAAAAAAGGCTATCCAGAAGTTGTTGATTGTTCTGGAACTGGATTAGGGCTTTGTCTGTTTCAATTTAGGAATGCTAGAGGGCAAACTCTCTTTGTATCAACCGCAAATAACCAGCAAGAAAGCACTATCTATGACTGGAGGTTGGAGTAAACAGATTTTTTCAATCATCACTATTACCAGTTAATTAACTATCCAAAATTTCTCGAATTCTCTGCCGAAACAACCGCACTGCACTTCTCTGTCCAATTGTCCGACTTTGCTCGATTAAGCTGGGAATTTCAGTAATTGGCAAAAAGGGAAATGCTAAACTTTGTTCGCACTGTTCGTATCCTCCCTCAACTCTTTGATAAACCAAAAGCGTTTTTTTAGTGTATCGCCACAGTTCGGGAACGCCTAAAGCGGAATAAAGAGCTTCTTTATTCACAGAAGAACTGGTGTAATCTGATTCGATCGCTAAATCTGGTGGGGGATCGCCAGGAAGAATTATTTCCTCTCTTCCTCTAACTTGCGCTTCGTTTTGAATGTAAAAACAAGAATCAGGTTCGATCGCGTTTGTTAAATCTTCCCGTTCCAGCGTTAGCGACCCAGCTTTCAGTACCTCAATACCGAGTTCGTCTGCAATTGCTTCTACAAAACTCTCTAGCAATCCCTTGGGAACTTCGTGTTCTAATAACGGCATTTTAATTTCCAACACTCCTCGATCGTAAGCAATTCTCCAAGCGCGATCGTCTCCTACTTCTGCCATCAATTTTTTGTAAGTTTCCCAGCTAACGCCTTTCATCACCACTCTAGTTTCTCTGGCGACTGCCGGAACGGGTTGTTCGACTAAAGTTTTGTCTGTTGTTATCATCTCGACTACCCTACTTATCGTTTTAGATAGTTTGCTCTCCTGTTTCTGATTCAGGAATTAGACCCCACAGGACTAGAAACCCGGTTTCTTGGTAGATCTTTAAGTGTGAAACCCACTATTTTTCAGCCAAACCGGGTTTATTGGCGTAATTCCTATGATTTGAGCCGATCGATCGCCTGCTGAAACTCTGCCAAAGATCCGATCGTAACTGCTTGCCTGTGCAAGGTTTTCAGTTGTTCGACATCCTCAATTTGATTAATTTCCTGCACCAGTTCCCCAGGTAGATCTTGAAATCGAATCTGGAGGACATCAATTATATCCTCCCGACCCTTTTCTATCATTCCTTCTTCGCGGGCTAAACGCTCAATACTGGTAACGTAACGCATTTTATTTGTCTCCTCGTAACTATTTATTTCTTGTCGGAACTCAGTTTCTAGATTTTTTGGTAAAGTCATCATCCAATCGATTAAGCGAAATAACTCTCGCACCTCCGCTCGATTGTATCCCCGTTGATAGAGAGTCTTGACGATACTCGCTTTCCATTCCCGTCGCTCTTGTGGTTTTTGGCGCGTTGCTTGAGTTTTCAAATGCGCCATCACGATCGCAGCAAAGGGATTGGGACTTTTTTCCAAAGTTTCCCACTCATTTATATAGTCTAGCAACTTCACCACGGGAAACCTTAATAAAACCCGACACCCCCAGATTTCATATCCGTATTCTTGAGGTCGCCAAGACTTTTCTTCATCTGCCAAAATTGCCAAACTGGCTACTCTTTTCCGATAAAGCCCGAAAATGCGGCTATTGTAAACATACATTCTTTCGGCAAAGTTTGACTGGTATTGACTTTGGACTTCTAGGTGAATCAGCACCCAAGTTTCCGATCCGTCCATTAGCCAAACTTTGACTAATTTATCGGCTTCTCGCAGTCCAATATCGTCGTCCCGCATTACTTGTTGTAATTGGGTATCGAGAAACTCATAGTTGATTCGCCAGTCAATGGTTTCATAAATGTCTGGAAAAAAGAAGGCAATGAAGGATTTGAAGTAAATTGCGATCGCTTCTTTCCAAGGATTGTCATAATCAGCTATTTGATTGGTCATGTTTTTGATTTACTGCACAACTGGTGCAGTCACAATTCCTTGCGATTCTAGCACTGCCGCCACTCGCAAAACTAGCGCTTCGTTGTAAGGTGCGGCAATAATTTGCACTCCCAAAGGCATATCTCCGAGACGTTGAATTGGCACTGAAATTATCGGCAAACCGATAAATGATAGGGGTTGGGTAAATCTACCTAAATTCGGACGAACTAATATTTCTTCCCCAGCAATTACCATTTTTTCTTGTCCAATTGGAGGGGCAATGCAGGGAGTTGTGGGGGCGATAATTATATCGATATTCTCAAAGATTTTGCGGACGCGATCGCGATACCACTGCCTAAACCTCTGTCCTTGAATATACCAGTTCGCCGGAATCAAAGCACCTGCCAAAAAGCGATCGCGTGTTGCCGGATCGAAATCTTGCGATCGCGATCGCAAATCTTTTAAGTGTAAATTAGCACCTTCACTAGCTGTGATTACAAACGCCGCTGCCCTTGCTCGGTCAGGTTCTGGTATTGTGACACTCTCTTTGACACCCAAAGCACCGATAACTTTTGCTACTGCTTCTAACGCTTCCGGTTCCGCACCCGTAGCAAAATAATCATCTGCCACGGCAATTCGCAAACCCTCAATCCCCAACTTCAGTTGCGGCAAACACAGTTCGATCGGACGATTCGTACAAACTCGATCGGCTGAATCCTCTCCCTGAAGGACATCAAAAACTGTAGCAATATCGCGCACGGAACGACCAAAAGGCCCGATATGGTCGAAACTTCCCGCAAATAATATCGCACCTGCTCTTGACAAACGACCATAAGTAGGCTTTAGCCCGAAGATACCGCAAAACGCTGCGGGTACGCGGATGGAACCGTTGGTATCCGAACCAAGGGTAATTGGTACTAAGCCAGCAGCAACGGCAGCCGCAGAACCGCCAGAGGAACCGCCAGCAACACGAGTGCGATCGTGGGGATTGTGGGTAGCACCGTAATGGCTATTTTCGGTAACAAAACCGTAGGCGTACTCATCCATATTCAACGCACCCACCAGTACAGCACCAGCTTGTTTGAGTCTGGCGACGGCGGTAGCATCGCGGGTAGCTGGAGGATTTTCAGCGTTGATTTTTGAACCTGCTAGGGTAGTTATACCGGCGATATCGAATAAATCTTTAACTGCGAAGGGTACACCTGCCAAAACACCGGGGTCTTTGCCTTGGGCGATTTCGCGATCGATTCTTTCTGCATCAGCTAAAGCGCTATCCGCCATCACAGTAGTAAAACAATTGAGCGTCTGATTTTGGGCAGCAATTCGAGACAGTGCAGCGGCGACAATAGATTTGGCGGAAACTTCTTGTCCCCGCACTACTTCAGCAATTTGAGTAGCATCAGGATAAGCTTGACTCATGGTTGAAACACTGTAGCGGCTTCGATTTCGTCGGGCAGGGTAAATTCGTTTACCAGTTGAGCAATTTCAGCAATTATAGTCATATTTGCTATTACACCGTTCCGGTGTTCTGGATCTAGGGGCAAATCGATTAATTTTGCCATTAGATCGACATATTCAGCTATTTGGTGATTGGTGATTGGTGATTGGTGATTAGTCATCGGTGATTGGTGATTGGTCAGTGGTCAGTGGTCAGTGGTCAGTGGTCAGTTGTCAGTTGTCATTAATTATTTTTTGACTTTTGACTTTTGACTTTTGACTTTTCTAGCCCCTCTTCCCTCTGCCGATGATTTTGCTGAGAACAAAGTAAAGGATGACTGCGGCAATGAAGCCGTTAATTGGCTTGATACCGGGATAGAAATAGGCGATCGCACTCGCGATCGGATAAGTAATAATACCAGCCCAGTTAAACGCGGGTTGCCGTGCTTCTGGGGAAGGAAACTGCCCCCGATGCACCAGCCAGTAATCGGACATTATCGCGCCGCCTAGAGGTGGAATGAACATACCGAGCAGTTTTAGATAAGGAAGCAGCATAATATAAATGCCGCCCCAAGCTAGAACTAACGCCAATGTTGCACCGCCCAAAGCAAAAGTAATCCACTTATTAGTGCGGAATATTTGAGATCCTGCAACAGAGAAAGCGTGAATTGTGTTAACTTGCGTTGTCCACATATTGAGTAACAACAACAGCAAACCCCAAAATAGCAATCCCTCCTGCGCGATTACCTGCACAACGTCTTCGTTGGCGTAAAGCAGGGAACTGAAGGCCCCGGAGATGATAAAAAAGCCATTGACAAAGAAAAAGGCAGCTAAGGTAGTTATTACAGTCGTCCTTCCAGTATTAGCAAAGTGACGATTGTTGGTGGCTTGAGTAGCGTTTGAAATCAAGGTGCCGACGACGATCGTCAATGCCTCGCCCCACGCTAATTGTTGTGTCGGTTGAATTGCCTGCAAACCCTCAAAACCGCCTACTTTGCTCATGGCGGATGCTAAAATCCAGAACATGAGAAAAAGCATTGTGGAAACGGCAAAGCCGCTAAGCCAATCTATAAACCGATAACCAAAATAGGCTGTAGCGCAGCATAAATAGATACAAACCAGAATAGTCAGCCAATTCAAGTAAACAGGCACATCCATCAACTTATTTAGCGAATCGGCAATTAGGGCTGAACCCCAGGCGTACCAGCTAATTTGGATGAAACTCAGGATGAAGTCAACCCAGCGCGAACCGACGTTGCCGAAACTGAACCGGGCCATGAGGACTGTGCTGAGTCCACTTTTGGCGGCAATGTAACTGAGTCCCGCGGTGTAGCTACCCAGCATTAAGTTACCCAGGATAATCAAGCCAACCAGATCGGGCCACAAGGGAAATGCTGGGCCAACCAAACCCCCCGCAAACAATGTGCCACAGGAAAGGGTAAAACCGATTAGCAAAGGTGCCAGCGACCAGATAAACTTACGCGCATCCGCAGGAATGGCACTCAGGGGGTAGTCTTGACTGACTGGCGTGAGAGTATTAAACTCTGGTTCTGATGTTGTATTCATGCTCCCACTTATAAAGCTTTGACAAAGTTATTTTGAGCCCAATTGCATTAGATTAAGGGTATTTTACGGCTCTTTCGGAGTTGCTATGCTTTTGTTCACTTAAGAACATTTTTATTTCTTTTCTCATCTCCCCTCTCTCCCTCTCCCCCTCTGCCCCTCTGCCCCTCTGCCCCTCTGCGGTCATAATGATTCAGACACAACCGGAAACGATATGAGTGGGTGGGCGTAAGCGCGATCGCATGGTTGCGGTGCCGTTTTGAATCGAAAAAAATCTATAAATATACCTATCTAGTTAAAAATCAAAGCGAACAAAAACATCTTCAAACACTTTTTGGTGTGGTTATATCGCTAGTCGTACTCAATTGTATGTCGTTGCGATCGCATACTGTCAGCACAGTTAATCAGCTGGCGAATCTGATAAACAACCATATTTTCAGCACCGTTTGAGAAGTGCGTAGAAATACATCTAAAGAAATCCTTAAAAATAAGCCGTAGGGTGAATGCAGAAAATTTGTCATCCACCTTAAGGTAAAAAAGTTCCCTTAAAGGTACCTTGATTACTCTAAGCGAGAGAGGTTGATGTTGAATCTAACACGCTTCCAGATTCAGCGCTACAGCGTAGCGGTGCTGGCTGTTGCGCTAGCGCTGCTGCTGATGCTGCTGCTAGACCCCTGGTTAGCGATCGCAAAAACCCCTTTTTTACTGTTTTTTGGCGCTGTAATGGTAAGCGCCTGGTATGGCGGTCTGGGGCCTGGACTGCTAGCCACCTTTTTGTCCGCTCTGCTTAGCTCTTACTTCTTTTTATCTCCTATCTATTCCCTAGATCTCGATCTGAGCAGCACCTTGCGACTCCTCCTGTTCGTATTACAGGGAATACTTTTCAGCGTACTGTGTAAGGAGCTACAAACTACCAATCGGCGACTAGCAGCGAACCTGATGAAGCTCAAGGCAAGTGAGGAACGCTATCGTCGCCTCGTAGATACCGCCAACGAAGGCATCTGGACAATAAATGCAGAAGGACGGATAGACTACGTTAATCGGCGGATGGCTGAAATGTTAGGTTATAGCGTGGAAGAAATACTCGATCGCCATATTTTCGAGTTTATGGACGAAGTTTCCCGCAACTTATGGCAACCTAAGCATGACGTCATAGCGCAAAATGACTTGCGATTTCGTCGCAAAGATGGTACAAATCTTGAGGCAATAGTCTCTACAAATCCAATTCTGACCGAAAAGGGAAAGTTCCTGGGCACACTCGCTACGATCGCAGATGTGACGGAGCGCAAGCAAGCAGAAGAGGCGCTGCGGGAGAGTCAACAGCTCTTTGAGAGTTTCATGAGTAACAGCCCAACAACTGCCTATATCAAAGACGAAGAGGGGCGCTACATCTACGTCAACCGACGAATAGAGCATCTGTTTAATAGAAAGCGAGCTGATTGGGTAGGAAAGACAGATTTCGACTTATTTCCAGCAGAGGCAGCAAAGCAGTGGCGCGATAATGACTTGGCTGTTCTCGCGGCGGACAAAACTGTAGAAGTGCTGGAGACTGTTCCGCATGATGATGGAGAACATGATTGGATGTCCTTCAAATTTCCCCTAGAACACAGATCTGGGCGAAAGCTTCTAGCAGGGATGTCGCTGGATATCACCGATCGCAAGCAAGCAGAAGCGGCACTGCGCCAAAGCGAGGAACGCTACCGCACTTTGGTAGCGGCGCTAACCTCGGTGGTGTGGACAACAGACGCTCTTGGTGCATTCGTTACCCCGCAGCCCTCTTGGGAAGCGTACACAGGCCAAAGCTGGCCGGAACAAGCCGGATGGGGCTGGGCACAAGCAATACACCCGGACGATCGCGAACGGGTGAAAGAGATCTGGGCGCGATCGGTGCTTCACAGGACAATATACGAATCGGAGGGACGAATTTGGCACGCCAAGAGCGGACAGTATCGTTATTATGGAGCTCGCGGTGTACCCCTGCTAAACCCCGACTGGTCAGTCCGCGAGTGGGTGGGAACGATCGCAGATATAGACGATCGCAAGAAAGCAGAATCAGAAATCAAACAGCTCACCGAAACTCTTGAATTGCGCGTTCAGGAGCGTACAGTACAACTGGAAGCAGCCAACAAAGAACTTGAATCTTTCTCCTACTCAGTCTCCCACGACCTGCGTGCGCCGCTTCGCCATATTAGCGGTTTCGTAGACTTACTCCAGAAACGGGTTGGTTCGACAAAAACTCTCGATGAAACCAGTCATCGTTATCTAAAAACCATAGCGGAAACGTCTAAAAAAGCAGGAATGCTGATCGATGACTTGTTAGCTTTTTCCCGCATGGGTAGCACAGAAATGCGCTACACATTTATTGATATGAATCAACTGGCTCAAGAAGTTCAACGCGACATGGAGATGGAAATTAACGGACGCACCATTATTTGGCAAGTTGAGAAATTACCTGAAGTACGGGGCGATCTTTCCATGTTGCGCCTCGTACTGCAAAATCTGATTAGCAATGCTGTCAAATACACCCAGACACGCCCTCAAGCTGAAATTGAAATTGGCAGCAGCAGTAACGAACATGAGGTCGTCTTCTTCATCAGCGATAATGGCGTAGGATTTGATATGCGATACTTACACAAACTTTTCGGCGTGTTTCAACGCCTGCACAGTGTCGAACAGTTTGAGGGAACTGGCATCGGACTAGCCAACGTCCGGCGAATTATCCATCGTCATAGAGGTCGAACCTGGGCAGAAGGCACAGTAGAAGAAGGTGCTACCTTTTACTTTTCATTGCCTAAGCTTCTAGACAAGGAGGCACAATGGAATTAAAGCGAATTCTGCTAGTTGAAGACAGTCCGCACGATGTCGAGTTAACTTTGGCAGCACTGGCTGAAAATCATCTGGCAAACGAAGTAGTGGTAGTGCGCGACGGCGAAGAAGCGCTAGATTATCTTTATCGACGCGGTATTTTTAAGCTGCGGATGGAAGGCAATCCTGTTGTAGTGTTGCTCGATTTGAAATTGCCCAAAGTCGATGGACTAGAAGTTTTAGCACAATTAAAGTCTGATTCTGTTTTGAGAAAAGTTCCCGTAGTGATGCTGACTTCTTCACGGGAGGAACAAGATCTGATCGTAAGTTACGATTTAGGAGTGAATGCTTATGTGGTAAAGCCAGTAGATTTCCATGAATTTGTCAGCATTATCAAGGAAGTAGGGCTTTTCTGGGCTGTGGTAAATCAGCCGCCACCCGGTTCCTTGCCTCCCTTAGTCAGCAGTCAGCAAGTAAGAGCTTAAAAATAGGTGGGTGTTTTGTGAAAGTACTCCGTATTCTCCTGCTAGAAGACAGTCTGCTAGATGCAGAACTCATCCATGCCAATCTGAGCGATGCTGGGATTGATTGCGAGTTGGTGCGAGTAGAAACAAGGGCTGACTTTGTTACAGCATTGCAAAAAGGCTCTTTTGATTTGATTTTGGCAGATTATGCGCTGCCTTCCTTTGATGGAATTTCTGCTCTAGAAATCGCCCGCACCACTTGTCCAGAACTGCCATTTATCTTTGTTTCTGCTACGTTGGGGGAGGAATTGGCGATCGAAACCCTCAAAAATGGTGCTACGGACTACGTACTCAAGCAACGACTATGGCGACTTGCCCCGTCGGTACATCGGGCATTGCGCGAAGCAAAGGAACGGAATGAGCGCGTACAAGCAGAAACCGCATTGCGGGATGCACTCCAAAAACTAACTTTCCACGTTGAAAATTCACCGTTAGCAGTCATAGAGTGGAACCGGGAATTTCACGTATCTTGGTGGTCAAAAGAAGCAGAAAGATTGTTCGGGTGGTGTGCTACGGAAGTAATTGGCAAACACCCTCATGATTGGCAATTCGTTTTTCCTGAAGATGTCGAGGTTGTCAATAGCATAATAGATCTGTTTACTGCTGGCAAAGAAAAAAGTAATATCGCACACAACCGCAATTACACAAAAAATGGCTCTGTTATCCATTGCGAATGGTATAACTCTGTTCTCATAGATGAATCGGGCAATTTGGTATCGGTACTATCTCTAGTTCTGGATGTTACCGAGAGGAAGCGGGCGGAGTCAGAACGATATCGTAGCGAGCAAGAATTTAAAGCACTGGCTGAAAATTCACCTGACATTATTGCACGGTTCGATCGAGAATTGCGCCACGTTTACGTGAACCCGGTTGTAGAAAAAGCAACGGGAATTCCACGGGAAACGTTCATCGGCAAAACTAACGCCGAGCTAGGGTTTTCGGACGAAATAAATGCTTGCTGGCAAGAGCGGCTTCAACATATATTTGAAACAGGGCGAGAGAGTTCTTTGGAATTCGATTTTCCTTCACCAAGCGGGATTCGCTACTATCAATCTCGCGTGGTTCCTGAGTTTGCTCTGGATGGTTCGGTCGAATCCCTTCTCAGTATCACTCGCGATCTAACTGAGTACAAGCTAGCAGAGTCGGCTTTGCGAAAAAGCGAAGCGCGATTCAGAAGTGTATTTGAATCCAAGATGATCGCGATGGGTTTTTGGGATAAAAACGGTTACGTCACCGATGTCAATGATGCTTTTCTTGAGTTAATAGGATATACGCGATCGGACTTTATTGCCAATAAATTACACTGGAAAGATATCACACCACCGGAATATATTTCTGGCGATCGGGAAAACTGTAAAGATTCTTCAGATTTTAGTTTGTGGGGTAACTACGAGAAGGAATACATTCGCAAAGATGGCAGCCGCATTCCCATTTTGCTTGGTGGAGTATCTTTCGAGGATACTTTGTCAGGAGGGGTTTTCTTTGCTCTCGACTTAACTGAGCGGAAGAAATTGGAGAATCGGTTACGTCAACAGGCTGAGGAGTTGGGCCAAGCGAACCGGATTAAGGATGAGTTTTTGGCGGTATTATCTCACGAGTTGCGATCGCCCCTTAATCCGATCTTGGGTTGGGCCAAGCTACTGCGAACCCGAAAATTTGATGAAGAAACAACGGCTAGAGCAATTGAAACGATCGAACGCAATGCCAAGGTGCAAACGCAACTTATAGAAGATCTGCTGGATGTTTCGCGCATCATGCAGGGAAAAATCAGCCTGAATAAAAGTCGGGTCAGCTTAAAATCGACGATCGAAGCAGCGATCGAAACTGTCAGCCTAGCCGCTGAAGCTAAGTCAATCCAGATTCAGCGTGCGATCGATCCCAACCTTGGCCTAGTTTCGGGCGATCCTAGCCGCTTACAGCAAGTAGTATGGAATTTGCTCTCCAACGCAATTAAGTTTACCTCCGAAGGGGGTAGGGTCGAGATTCGATTGTCAACCAATTTTGGATTTTCGACTGCCGATTTTGGATTGGAAGATACTGCATTAGAATCAAATAGTGTCGCATCACAGGAACTTCCGACAAATCCCAAATCCCAAATCCCAAATCCCAAATCGCGATATGCCCAACTCACAGTAAGCGACACAGGTAAAGGTATTAGATCTGACTTTCTGCCTTATGTTTTTGATTACTTCCGCCAAGCCGATTCCTCAACCACCAGAAAACACGGTGGACTTGGACTTGGTTTGGCAATTGTCCGCCGTCTGGTGGAACTGCACGGTGGAACTGTCTGTGCAGAAAGCCCAGGAGAAGGACTGGGGGCAACGTTTACTGTCAAGTTGCCCCTGCTTAAAGAGACTATTGAACCTAGAACCGATTCCCCACTACCCAGTCCTCATTCCTGGGCCTCCACTCCCCTCAAGGATTTGCGAGTACTTGTAGTTGATGATGATACTGACTCCCGCGAATTTCTTAGCTTTGTGCTGGAACAGTATGGCGCTCAAGTGACGGCAGTTGCATCTGCTTCTGAAGGGTTTGAGGCACTTTGCAGGTTGAAACCAGATGTACTGGTGAGCGACATTGGAATGCCCCAAGAAGATGGTTACAGTTTGATCGGCAAAGTGAGGGCGCTGGATGCAAATGAAGGGGGACAAACCCCGGCTATTGCTCTGACGGCTTATGCTAGGGATGAAGACCACAAACAAGCTCTCTCGGCAGGCTTCCAGATGCACATGGCAAAGCCCGTTGAGCCCGGAGAATTAGCTAAAGTGCTGGCAAGGCTGGCTGCTTGTACCGAAAAAGTATAAATAAAAAAGCTCTGACATTATAGGAGAATTTCTGCTTGAAATTAGGAGTATTTTGGCGACTTATGGGAAATTCAGCGGTTTATTACCCCAAACTGGCTAAAGTTACTGGCGGTGTAACTGCTGCTGTTTTATTTTGTCAGCTTTTGCAGAAGCAGTCTGAATTGGAGAATCCCCATGATTGGGTAAAAATTACTGTTGATGAAATTGAGTCAGAAACTGGTTTAAGTTATACGGAACAGAGATTGGCTCGAAAGCGATTGGTGGAGCGATCGCTGTTAAAACAACGATTGGTCGATGATGTTAAGATTATGGAATTGTGGCCGGACATTGATGCTCTTGAGCAGAGATTGGAGGAGTTCTTACAGTCAAATTGTCTTGTCACTTCTGCACAAAATCAAGCGCCAGTTCAAGTCATATCTCAATCGAACGGTTATTCAACAAAAACAACGGCTGTAGAACTGTTAGAATCTTCTCCTACTTCAGGTATAAATAATAAAACTGATAAGTTTTTCCATTGGCAGCGTCAGCCAATTGCAATGAGAGTTACTCCTAATTATCAATTTAGTGGCCCTTGGAATTCTCAAGAGCAATTTGAAGAATTTCAACGAGCTTTATTGGAACATTTCAAAAACAAAGGTATTGATAATCCGGCGGGATGGGTGTTTAGAATTATAGATGGCATCACAAAAGGTTTGGTGTCTCCGTTTTGGGATGAATTTATCCAAGGAATTCCGCTGGGAGAGACTCAGAAAGTTAAGCGAGATTGGGAGATTGAACCGGGGTTTCCATATCCAGCTTTTAAGGAGGAGCGTATTCAGTATTATGTACAAAAAGGAGAACCGCTAGAAACGGCAGTAGCTAAAGCGAGTTCTGAACTTAGAGATCCCGTGGTAGGAAAAGATTTGTGGGAAGGTTTTTTGAGAAAGTGCGATCGCATTGCGGATGACGCAATTAGAGCGAAAAATTTAGGAGTGACAACCCCTTATTTACCACCATCTTTTACAGATAAACCGCAAGTGAGCAAAGAAAGTGTTATGAATAAATTGAGTGCGATCGGGCCTCAATTTTCGCTGGCATCATCTAAGTCAGACGACCTTATTAACCTGAGTTTAGAACAGCAAAAAGTTGAAGATAAAGCTCATGATTCTATATCTAATCCTCCTAGTATTGCTTCTTTGCAGTCAGCTTACCAAACACCTATGGGTCGAACTATCGTCGAAAAGCAAATTGCCGAACACCCGGAATGGGGATATGGTATTGTTGATGATGAAGTTGTAGATTTAATTCCTTTTTAAGATGATGAAACTAATTGGTGAAATTGATGCGTTTAGTTTAGGACGTTCTCCGGTTTCAGACGAAGAAAGAAAAAATCTACGTCGGGAAAGATTGGAGCAAGAAAAAGAGGATGGGTATCAAAAGTTAGCTGAATTTTGTCGTTTAGGCGAGTATGACGCAGCTCGACATTTGGTGAACCGCAATCTTGGTTGGGGTTATGAAATTGTTGGCGGGGAAGTGATGGAAAGAGAGGATTGAATAATTTTTGTAGGTTGGTTGAGGTAACGAAACCCAACGCAGATGTTAGGTCATATACTGTCCGGTTGCATCGTTAGTAAATGCGTGATATCGTTAAATTGTTTGTTGTCATCGGTGGTTAAGATTTTACCGCAGATGAAGACAGATGAACGCAGATAAACGCAGATAAGAATAAGATCATAAATTTTTTAGGTAACCGATGCGTAAGGACATGATATCAGGGAGCAATTTTACCTTTAACCGTTCAACCCAACCTACAATTCGACAATGATGGGGTTATGAAATAGATGCAATTTCAAATTCTAGATGGTGGCTTTCCAAAAAATTGTAGGTGAAATGATCGATCGCATTTGTATTGCTGAGTTCCAAATTGTAGAAATCAACAAAATCCCAATCGAAATATGGTCCCGCGTGCCAAGTACCCACCTCTAACTTGATAAAGCAATTACCAGGAATGCGAAAAGCTGCAATTTCCTCTAATTTTGGTTGGTCAGTATCATTATTAGGAGGCGCAACCGCAATTAACCAATCCTTCCCTTCCAGAGAACCCAGACATTGAGTGCATTGCACGTGGCGCGTAATTTTGTGAAACTTGCGTCCTTGGTGGTGCAGTCGCATAATATAAATTCGAGGAATTCCATTTTGGAGGTTTAACTGAGCGTCCTCTGCATCGTAAGTCTTGCCATCAATGCTTGCGAAAATCACCTGTCCGTAGGGTCGGAAGCTGTCTGGCCCGATCGACTGAGCCTGTAATTGTTTTAATAAGATCGATCGGCTCATTTGCATAAATAGGGTAAATACTTTTCTTAGTGTATCTGAAAATACGGTTTGCTACAATAGAAACATTTTATGTAAATGATACGCGATCGCGAACCAACGTATCCCACTTAATCTCGCCAAAATAAAACCTGTATGTCTCAAATGTATCGTCGGCGTCAATTCCTCATTTACGGTTCAGCCGCTTTTGGCACCAGTCTCCTGCTGAAAGCTTGTACTAGCAATTCGACTTCTACATCAAACACCACAGGCGAGACGCCAGCGCCACAAGATGCAAAGAATTTTAAAGTAGCAATTGTGTTACCGGGAATTATCACAGATAAAGCTTGGAACCAGGTAGGCTATGAAGGCGTGAAAGCGGTTGAAAAAAAGCTGGGAGTCGAAACAGCTTACGTCGAAAACGTAGTGCAAGCAGATCAAGTAGAAGTGCTGTCAGACTTTGCGCGGCGGGGTTACAAGCTAATATATGCTCACGGGGGGCAATTTGATGCCGCAATTCAGCAGGTAGCACCGCAGTTTTTTCCTGACACTTACTTTGTGGGTGTAAATGGTACTGTGAATGGTAAAAATATGGCATCTTTGCGTATAGATCATCTGCAAGCCAGCTATATTTGCGGCATCATTGGTGCTGCAATGACAAAATCAAATCGAATGGCTTATCTGGCGGCTCAATCTTTTCAAGCAACAAATGAAGAATTGAGGGGATTCCAGTTAGGAGCTAAATCTGTCAAACCCGATATTAAGATAATTCCTAGTTACACTGGCGATTGGAATGATGCGGCTAAGGCAAAAGAAGCAACACTGGCGTTGATTTCTTCTGGTGTAGATGTGATTTATCAGTGGCTGGATAATGCTTCTCCCGCCGTGCTGCAAACTGCTGCCGAAAAGGGAGTTTATGCTTTTGGCAATACAACAGATCAGCTGAATGTGGCACCCAAGGCAGTGTTAACCAGCGCGGTAAAGCGGATTGATTTAGCTATTGCTTATCTGGCAGATTTAGCTGTTAAGGGGAATCTTAAAGGAGAAATTTATACAATTGGTTTCGATAAGCCAGATATTCTTTATGTTGGCAAATTCGGTGCGATGGTGCCAAAGAATGTAGAGGAAAAAGCATTACAAACAAAAGATGCAATTTTAGCCAAAAAAATTATGTTTGAGCCTTGCCAAGAAAATGGAAAATACACCCGATGCTTGAAGCAAGCCTAGCAGTATTATAGAGGCTCTGCCGAGCTAACACTGCAATAATGATGGGTATTGACCACCAACTTTTAGAAATGACTTACCTACGTCTTGATGGCATTACTAAAGCGTTTGGTAATTTTATTGCCAATGACAATATCAACTTGAGTGTCAGCAGTGGATCTATCCATGCAATGCTGGGCGAAAATGGAGCAGGCAAAACCACTTTGATGAATATTTTATGCGGACTTTATCAGCCAGATACTGGTCAAATTTACATTGAAGATAAGCCTGTCCAAATTTGGTCACCTAATGCTGCAATTAAGTGCGGAATTGGCATGATTCATCAACATTTTATGTTGGTGCCGCAATTGTCTGTGACCGAAAATATTATACTCGGAACTACGTTTGATTTGTGTTTGGATTTGCAGGCGAGGAGTAGGAAAATATCTCAAATGGCTCATTCCTACAATCTTGATGTCAATCCATTAGCAAAAGCTGGGGATTTACCCGTGGGAGTGCAGCAGAGAGTAGAGATTCTGAAAGCACTTTACCGCAAGGCAAAACTGCTGATTTTAGATGAGCCAACAGCAGTGCTGACGCCTCCCGAAGTGCAGATTCTGTTTTCTATTCTGCGCCAACTTTCTCAAGATGGACACACGATTATTTTTATCAGTCACAAGCTAGAAGAGGTGATGAATCTCTGCGATACGGTTACGGTGTTGCGGCGGGGAAAGGTGGCGGCGACGATAAAAACGGCAGAAACTAATGCTCAGGAATTGGCGCGATTGATGGTTGGCAGAGAGGTGTTATTTCATCTGGAAAAATCTGCTTTTTCGTGTGGAGATGTGGTATTGGAAGTGAATAATTTGCAGGTGCGTGATGAGCGAAATTTTCTTGTAATTAAAGATGTATCTTTTCAACTTCATGCTGGTGAAATTCTGGGAATAGCTGGTGTGGATGGGAACGGACAGCGAGAGTTGGCAGATGCGATCGCACTTTTGCGTCCTGTTTCTGGGGGAACAATTCGGAGATACCCCACCCCCAACCCCTCCCCGTCCCACGGGGAGGGGGGGAAGAAAAGTATTGCTTATATTCCAGAGGATAGGCAGAAAATGGGTTTGGTGATGGGATTTAGCATTGCCAAAAATCTGATGCTCAAAGTTTTTTATTTGCTACCCTTTTGCCGTCGCTGGTTATTACAATATGGAATAATTAATAACCATGCTGCTGAAGCCATGCAAAATTTTGATATTCGCGCCGAAAATCCAGCTATTAAAGTTAGCCAGTTGTCGGGCGGGAATCAACAAAAAGTGGTGCTTGCACGAGAACTTTCTGGGAATCCGGCTTTAATTGTGGCGATGCAACCTACACGCGGTTTAGATGTGGGTGCGACAGAATACGTGCAGCAACGGTTGTTAGCTGAAAGGGAAAGAGGTGCAGCAATTTTGTATATTTCTACTGAGTTAGAAGAAGTGATGGCAATGAGCGATCGCATTGCCGTGATGTACGAAGGTCAATTCGTTGATATACTGGATGCGGCTACTGCCTCTCTGGAACAGGTTGGTTATTTGATGACAGGTGGTAAACTTTCGACTTATTGATATCCTAGATGCTGCTATTGTGCTATTCTTCTAGGAGGGTTTGCACCCTCAGAACCATCAAGAGTATTTTTCCACTCGACTGAAACCACCTTAGCGCTACCTCTAATTTGTGAATTTACAAGACTTTCAAAAGGAACTTGTCTTCCTGGTTGAATAGTACCGGGAATTGCAGCCGATCCTGCCTGTAGAACTTGCTCTGGTATCGTCTGTCCATCAGCATCGGTTGTACGTACAATACTGTATGTAACTTTTATTTGCGTAACGGGGTTATTAGTATTATTTGCAACCGTGCCGCGAACTCTTCTGCCTCGAAATACCGCCTCAATCTGATTAACAGCTACCGTCCCTGTGATTGCTGATGTTGCGGGTGTTGCTGCTGGTGTTGCTGGTGTTGCGGTAGGAGTGATTTGAGTCGCCGGGACGGCAGCGCTAGTAGCAGCAGTACAATAATTGGGAGGCCAATTCTGTATTCTAGCGCGAGTGTTAGCTAAAGCCTGTATTTGTCTGCGATAGCTTACCAGTTCGCTTTCCATTTGTGGCACTCTAGCCCTCATGCGATCTAAAATTTGAATGGCTTGTCTCCACTGTTGGGCGCAGACTGCTTGCTTGAGTTGTGCGTTGAGTTGTGCATTGAGGTCAATTTGAGATAAACTCGGATTTGCTGTCAATCCAATAGTGGTGATTAAAGTAGCGATCGCTAAAATCCTGAATCTCATAGTTCCCACTTCCAAAGCCGTGAAATCCTCTTTACTAATATAAGGCATCTGTTCTAATAATGAATAGGTGCTAAACACTAAGGTTAATTTTTAAGAGAAAGCTTGATTGGAGAGTAAAATATGGGAATAGAAGCAGAATTCAAGCAAGTATCTCCATACCTGTTAGAGAAGCTAAAAGAACATCCAGACTTTGCCGAATTATTTTTTGATGCCCAATACTTGCCTGAATCGCCTTTCTGGCAACAATTTACTATTAATCTAAACGATCCAGATGATGTTGTTTTTCTTGATGAGTTCACAAATTTGGCGTTAGAGACATTTAATAAATTAAGAGAGAATAAGCAAGAGGAGTTTAAGAAACAAAAAACAGATATTTCTCAGATTATTGAAGAAGGCAAAGCTGAATATTTAGATATTGATAAAACCTGGCGTATGATACACTTTGTACTGACAGGAGAAGATGACTCATTCGTACCACCATTTTTGATAGGAGAAAACAATGAAGATCGTTTACCTTCAATCAATGCTATTTTAGGTGGGACAGAAATAGAACATGAGGCAACTTATGGACTTGTACGATATTTGACAGTTGATGAAGTTAAGCAAGTAGCCGACGCTTTATCAAAATTTTCCTATACAATGATTAGGGAAAGGTTAAAATTGAGAGGTTGGAAAGAGAAGAGTTTCGATCATTTATTCGATTATACTTACAATCCACTTGTGAGGTATTACCAAGATGCTGCTGAAAAGGGAAATGCGATGTTTCTCTACTTAAGTTAGATGATTTTATAAAAAATAATCAGATTCAATCTGTTATGCTGTAAATTACAGAGCGGAGTAAGATATGGGAATAGATAATAACTTGAAGCAGCAATCGCATTGCCACTATGAAGCTCAATTTATTGGTATCCTTAATGCAGCGCCTGTCACTGTCGAACAGGTAGCGTAGTTAATTATCAACCTTTGCTAAGCTAAAACAGCTATGCCTGACATCAAATCTGTTAGCTTCGATACCTCGAAATGGGAGGCTATTGAACAATTAGATGAGCGCATTTTATGGAAAAACGATACAGCCGATCGCTTATCGCTGCACTTTTTTCACATTACACCAGATCTTCCCGTCAATCTGACTGCTATAACAGAACTGCAAAACTTTTACCGGCAAAATGTCATACAGGTAGGTGGCGGATTAGTCTCTGTTGATGTTTTGTCTGTAAAAGGCGTTTCTGCAATCAAAACTCTGTTCAAATTTTCCATGAAATCAACTGGCATGAGGTATATAGGTTCCCTAACTTTTCCCTTTGCAAGTTTTAGTTATGCAATCAAAGTAGATTGCCCAGAATACGGCATGACAGGGATAAGAGATACTCTCGTTTATACCCAGGTTATGAAAGAAATCGATCCAGACGATCCCTATAAAGGGTGGTTTGAAGATCCATACGATCGCACGCGCAAAGATGCTATGATGCGTAATCAATCTGAGGACGAAAGCTACGATAATCAATTCCCCGATCACCCCTTATCGCGGGCGCGTAGATACCTCGCCGAAATTGAAACAAGCGTTGAATTTACTAACGAAGTCCTCCGGGCGACACCATTCCATGCGCCATGAAAGTTCACGGATATGGTTGCTGTTATCCCCAATTGTAGCGATCGCATCTGCCTTACTCGTCGGTGCCGTTTTAATCGCGCTATCGGGGACGAACCCTGTAACAGCTTATACAGTCCTGTTCACTGAATCCCTGGCAAACTACTACGGTTTTGGCAGTACCCTCACCAAAACTGCCCCCTTGCTACTGGCAGGTTTGGGCGTGCTAACAGCGCTGAAAGCAGGGCAATTCAACATTGGCGGCGAAGGACAGATTTACATGGGCGGACTCGGCAGCACCCTTGTCGGGCTATACTTGCAAGGATTGCCCGCATTGATTCACGTACCCTTAGCACTGCTGGGAGGATTCCTGTTTGGCGCTGTCTGGGGTGGGATTCCGGGATATCTCAAAGCGGTACGGGGCGTAAACGAAGTCATCACAACGCTGTTGCTGAACTATATCGCCCTTAATTTGGTGGGATATCTCGTCCACGAACCGCTGATCGAACCGGGTGCGCCTAGTGCGTATTCTCCCTTAATTTCCCAATCAGCTTGGTTGCCAATTATACTACCTAAAACGCAAGCCCATGCGGGGATTTTAGTTGGATTAATTGCGGCGGTAATCCTGTGGGTGGTGCTGGCCCGATCGCCTTTAGGATACCAAATCGAGGCGGTGGGGCTGAATCCCGTGGCGGCACGCTACAGCGGGATGTCGGTGGAACGCACAATAATCATTGTGATGGCGCTAGCGGGAGGATTGGCGGGATTAGCTGGTTCCTCCGAGGTGATGGGGTTGAAACATCGCTTATTCGAGCAATTTTCACCTGGTTATGGATATGATGCGATCGCTCTTGCCTTTCTGAGTCGCGGTAACATCGCTGGCATTGTGGCAACATCCCTCTTTTTCGGTGCCTTACGCAGCGGCGCAAACGTGATGCAGCGCAGTGCGGATGTTCCCGTTACCGTAGTTTACGCCATTCAGGGATTAACTGTGCTGTTTATTGCCATTAGTTTTGCGATCGAACGTCGATTTAGAATGATTAGAATTAAAACCGCAGATGAACGCAGATGAACGCAGATGCGATCGTATTTATATTCGCTTCAAATAAAAAAATACAATGGACAATTTGACCTTTTTTACCGATTACTTAAGTGCCAGCTTGCGCCTCTCAGTCCCTTTAGCATTTGCCGCTTTAGGAGGACTTTTTTCAGAAAGGTCAGGAGTGCTAAATATTGCCCTAGAAGGAATGTTACTATCCGGTGCATTTGCTAGCGCTGCCGGAGCAGTTTTGACTGGTAATGTTTGGATAGGGATGCTGTTAGCAATAACAGTCGGTGGAATAGTGGGATTGCTGCACGCTTATCTTTGCGTTACCTTGCGAGTTGACCAATTAGTATCGGGACTTGCGATTAATCTCACCGCCGCTGGATTGACCTCTTTTTGGTCGCGCATCCTATTTAATAGCGGTCAAGCGCAACAATTACCGGGCATTCAAACTATCGGCATTCCCGGATTGCAAAATATCCCGATCGTGGGTTCTCTCCTGTTCAATCAAGACCCGCTGATTTACTTGTTATTCTTGCTAGTTCCCTTCACTACATATTTATTATTTCGCACAAGTTTAGGATTGTCCTTGCGTGCGGTGGGAGAATATCCACGCGCCGCAGATACTGCCGGAGTTTCTGTTACTTTAGTGCGCTATACAGCAGTGATAATTAGTGGCTGTATGGCAGGTTTGGGAGGTGCGTATCTAGCTTTAGTTCACGTCAAATTCTTTGCCGAAGGTATGAGTGCAGGAAAAGGTTTTATTGCTCTTGCTGCTTTAATTTTTGGCAGATGGCATCCCGTCAGCACTGCTTTTGCTTGTTTGTTATTCGGTGCTACAGAAGCTTTGCAGTTGCGAATTCAAGCGTTTAATCTAAATATTCCCTATCAATTTTTGGTGATGTTGCCTTATGTTATTGCGCTGTTAGCGTTAATAGGATTGGCAGGCAAATCGACGCCTCCTGCTGCACTGGGAATTCCTTACATTCCTGAAAGTCGAGAACAATAGAATTATACAGCGCTTTGCGCTGTAATGAGGTACAATAAAATATCATTTTGTAGCCAAAGCTAATGAAAGCATATTCAGTTGA
>NZ_JAIQZM010000048.1 GCF_023333595.1 Argonema galeatum A003/A1 | reverse complement strand
GTTCCCAGACGTTAGCGCTGGAGCGCTGTTGAATGGTGGTGGTCATGTGTTTATGATTGCTATGTATTTTTCGAGGTTCGGATGATGTCTCTATTATTAGCCACTTTATTTAGGTTTGTAAAGGTGTTGTTGTCATAGTGTTTCTGATGGGAGGTATAAGTAAGGGTTATCATACGCTGGACTTACGCACTAGCCCCCCTAATATCGTGTCCGGTTGCATCGTTAGTGTAAGAGTGATACGGGAAATTCTCTGTTGTCATCGGGCGTTAAATTTTTACCGCAGATGAAGACAGATAAACGCAGATAAACGCAGATAAACGCAGATAAGAAAGCGATTTTTCTCTTGCAATCGACGCGTAAGGACATGATATAACCCCCAAATCTGGGTGGCCCTCCTCCTTACTCCCCCCAGATTTGGGGGGCTGGGGGGGCGAAACAAGAAATATTGCTTAAGTTCAACAATCCGAAATCCTCTCATCCAAAATCCAAAATCTGCCCAATACCTTAATGCCAACCAAAGTTTCGATTTTCGTAAAAGTGCAGGCGTCCGAAGCCGAGAAACTGACCGTGTGTCTTCTCACCGGCAGGAAAAGCGGTGACTCCAAATAAATAGACACCGGCGTACCTGGGATTGCGGACAGGATTAAGCGCTATTGTTACCGTTTTGCCGGGTGGCACAGGCGGGTCAAATGTAAATGAGAGCGATCGCTTATTATCCCCTTCCATTGCTTCGAGTGCTATCCTTTGACCTTTATCCCGGCGCGTTCCTTCAAAAGCGCGGCTATCTTCTAGCTCGAATTCGATGTCGTCTATGCCCTCCTGCTGAGCGATCGCAACCCGTTCCAGCGGTTCTCCAGCATTTGGTGGTACGTTGAGAGTAAAATAGTAAGTCGAGCCCCACATATAAACGTCGTTGAAGGTGGTTGTTGCAGATACGAGGCTGGGAGGTTGAGCAAAGTAAACTGTGCCATCCGCCAGCCGAACAGCCGACGCCACTTCAGCGCCTGACAAAAGTCCTGTTGATATTGCTACTGTTGCTGCTAACCAAGTTGATATACGCATCGTCCTGTACCAAAATTAATCTGTAAGCAAAATTACTTATCAGTTTTCTTTTAACTTAATTAAGTTTTTAACAATTATTATATTAATTTTTTTTAAGATGTCTGACAGTATAGTGCTTAAAAATATTTCATATTTGTTGCAAAGAATATTGGTTAAGCTAAAGGTAATGCTTAAAGCAAGGAAATTATATGTCTGCTTTTTCTAGTCTTGAAGTAAAACGCCCCGTATGGCCAACAGTAGTCATCTTTACTTTGGCCTTTTGGTTGAGCGCCAGCCTGATGATGGATTTGGTAATTATGCCCGGTATGTATGCTTCGGGCATGATGACTCAAGCTGGATTTGCCACAGCTGGCTATATGATTTTCTGGGTTTTTAACCGCATTGAGTTGTTGTGTGCTGCGTTGGTATTAACTGGAGCTTTAGTTCTCGATCGCACTCACTTTACTGCTGGCAACCAAAGCCGCAACGCAATTATCTTATCTTCCATACTTGTAACGATCGCTCTGCTTTGTACATATTTCTTGAGTCCAGAAATGAGCGCGTTGGGACTAAATCTCAATTTTTTCGAGCCAGTTGCCGAGGTGCCTGGGACGATGAATCTGCTTCACGAAGGCTATTGGGCTCTTGAAGTTCTTAAGCTAGTGGCTGGTGGTACAATTCTCAGCCTGTGCTATAGAGCGAATAGAAGCTAGAAAAAGTCAATCCATTTTGGATTTTGGATTTTGGATTGACCCCCAGACGGTCGTTCGGGGGCTTTAGACCTCTTTAGTTTTCGGTCAAAAGTGAAAAGTCAAAAGAAGGAACATTTCTTTTGACTTTTGATTTTTTGCCTTAGCCAGTCCCTAATCTTCAGGTAAATCGCCTTCAGGCCACAGCAAACGCACTGCCATCAGGGCAAATCCGATCGCAGCGATCGCCTTCACCAAACGTACAGGCAACAACACAGATGCGCCTTCCCCCGCCAATACGCCCAAGAAGCTAGTCAGTAGTAGCGCCCCTGCACTTCCCAAAAACACCACACGGGGAAATTTGGAACTGCCACTGAGAGCGATCGCAGCTAATTGGCTTTTGTCTCCTAACTCCGACAAAAACACGGTAATAAAACTTAATCCCACCAAATGCCAGTCGAACATATCTATATTGAGATTTTAGAAGTCTAGTAATGGGTTATTTCCCACAGCAGTTGGACGGCGATGAATAGCAAACTGACACCAGCTGCGGTTTTGAGCATTTGAGGAGATACCCGATTGGCTAACCACCGACCCAGCAGACATCCCAACAAGCTTGTCGCCACAAGTGCTGAAGACGCCCCAGCAAAAACAAGCCAGGGAGACTGGGATTCGGCACTCATTAGCAAAGTTGCTACCTGAGTTTTGTCTCCCATTTCCGATAAGAAGATGGTCAAAAAAGTGGAGCCGAAGACGGCTAATGCTCCCTGACGTAGTTTTTTGACTTGCTGGATCTGTTTCGTGTTGACGGCTGTTTCGCCGTCGGTCGAGTCTTTCTGCTTTGGCTCAATTACAGGTTGCAGCGTGCTAAGGCTTAGACTAACTGACTCAACAGCAGATAAGCTTGGAGGGACAGAGGATAGTTTCACAGGCACTTTAGCTAACTAACTCTATTTTTTCATATTTTTCTCATTTTATACGCAAGTGTGCCTGAAACAGTCAAATAATTGGGAAGCCTACACCTACCCTACTGGAGGTGTAGGGGCGTCACGACTGTAAGAAACCGGGTTTCACCGGATTACTTGACCGATGCTTTAGGCGCAGTCAGGCTCTCAAAAACAGTGCGAGACATCTGGGGAAAGATACCCCAATTGTTAGCCCAGGCCCGATCGCTCCCCAACACAGTCAAAATGTAAGCAGTTTGACCATCTTTAGTTTTCACAAAAGCTACCTCGTGTCGCGAAGTAGAAGTCCAGCCAGCTTTGGAGGCAAAGTCAATACTATCTGGTGGCAAAGATTCACCAAGAAAACCCTTGACCGGGTTAAATCCGCCAATACTGGCCGAATCCACATCCCAAGCAGTTGGATGTAAATCCCTAGCCAGCCAATGAATCATTTTTCGGCTAGATTCCGGCGAAACAGACTTGCCAGTCACAATCTCATACATCAGTCTGGCACCCTGATCGCTGCTAATTTTATTCTGCATAGGGTCTTCTGGATCTTTCCACATTTGCAACTCTCTACCCTGGGGTTTTGACATTTTCAAGTAGCCAATAGGGTAAGTTTTTTGGTTGAGAATGATGCCTTCATACCCAGCTTTTTGGAAGAAATCATTGAGATGCTGACGCTTTTTCAACCAATATTCATACTCTTCATTTTTTAATGAAGGCCCTGATTTCGCGTCACTAATTACGTCAATAATACGGCTGGCGGCATCATTAGAAGACTGTTGAATCATTTTATAGAGATCTGGGGAGAAGGCTGTTTCATCTGGAAAGATACCTCCTTCTGACAGTGCGTATAGATACACCATCCAAAACATTTTGATTACACTGGCAGGATACCTCAATTCCTGTTGTTGATATCCCGCAATTTCACCTGTGTTGACGTTAATCAGGGTGATTGATAAATCATTTGTGGGCAGATTTTTCTCAGCAGCCATCTTCACAAGTTCATCAACAATGCCCTGCAAATCCTGACTTGGCTTTAGGTCTGGAGGCGTACTTACGTTGTATACTATTTCTAAATTTTCTGGCCTCTGGACAGATAAACTTGCTAGCCTTGCTGCCCCAGCAGAGGATGGAACTTCTGGCGGCACTAAAGGCGAGTCGGGTAGTTGTAGAACCTTGGCAGAGGGTTCTGGAGATGGCTGCTGTGCGGGTACGATCGGGCGATATAGCAATCGCACCGCTATTAATCCTATCAGGAAAGGTATCGCTACCAGTGTTAGGATTACGCCAGCCAATCGCAGCTTATATACTAAAGCCTTGCTGCGACGTTGGGGAATTAGCCTTTTGGTGCGATCGGTCCCCTCTTGGGGAGAGGAGACTGCTCGGCGTCGTCTTCTCCGGCGGGTTGGTTCTTCTTCTGGTACAAGAGGAAAATCTCTTACCAAAAGTCTAGGCTGCTGGCTTTGGCGCGTCTGTAACAGGGCAAACTGTTTTTGCAGTTCAGTATTGTTCTGCTGCAACCGCTTAATAAATCGATTTGCGCGACTGAGTTTTGCCTCAAGCTCAGCAATCCTTTCGTAAGAATTCTTCGATTGGCTCGGTTGTCGCTGTCTCACTCCTACACCTTTTTCCTGAAATAGCTTGGTCTGTATTATCTTAGACTGCGGGCTATTTTGGAAAAAAACTGTTCAAATTTGCCTTTTGCTAATTGGGCATGGGGCAGAGGGGGAAAAGGGGAGATTTTAGATTTCAGATTTCAAATTTAATCTAAAATCTAAAATTCCCCGACTTCTCGGTTAAAGCGGAGCATTTCCAGGCTACGATCGCCATAAACCCCCTCTATCTGCTGAAGGCAACAGTCGATCGCAAAATCGTTTAACTCTTCCGGCTCAATGCCGTACATATCCTGGAACACCTCTGACTCCACCCGACAAAAGCGAGGACGGTTTGGATAAATTCGGCATTCGCGGGTCGAGCGATCGAAATTAACGCACCATCCCCCTTCTCCCACCATGCTCAGATACAGCTCCAATTCGTCTGGGGACAAATACTCGTGCAAGTCGGGACGCTCAGCCGGATCTAGATGACAGCACGCTCCACACTGCTTTACACAACGCCACGTTGCCATTGTTCAACCCCGCCCTAAAATTCTCTAGCCTTTTGAGCTTAGCGATTTTTCAGCAGACGGGCTGGCTTCACTTTTATTTATATTTTTTTATACTTTTGTTAACTTAATTAAAAAAGGATGCCGATCGCCAGGTAATATAGAGGGCGGATTTTCTAGCTCCGTGTTGGGTTAGTTTGGGAGGAAAAATGGATTTTATATCTGGGATTTTAGATCCTATTACCAGTCTCAACTGGGAAGTGATAGCACAGCTAACCATGCTGGGATTGATCGTTGTTGCAGGCCCGGCAGTAATCCTAGTGCTGGCAAGTCGCGGCGGCGACCTGTAGAATCAAGGGCGACAAGGGGAGCGCAAGGGCGTCATCCCCTTAAAGTCTTTTTTTGGCGGTATCCAAAGCCAGGAGCGCTGCCTGAACCAGGTTAGAATAAGGCGGTTGTGAGATATCAATCTCACTCGCTTCTTGTCGGTTTTTTCCCAATAGACCACTTTGTTGCCCAGGTTCGATCGCCAAAACTTTTCCTTCTGGATTGCGAATTCTTAATTCTTGCAAAGAATCTTTGAGAAAGAAGCCACAGGTGTAGCGGCGCTGGTTATGGTAAAATTCGGCTTTCAAGGGAGCCGCAGCCGATTGGCTATTCGTTGTTACCGCGTCTCGGATTCCCAGGAGTTCCATCTCAACTGTTTTGTTGCCATTAAAGTTATTTTCTCGCAGCCGATAGGCTACATCGACTCGCAATGGCAAGGGAAAGTAATCGCGCCATCGCCATGCGATCGCTTTGAGAGTTTTGATTTGTAGGGGCGGGTTTTGTTGAGGATTGTTCTGTTTCGACGCCAGATTCACTGCTAAAACAGCCCGTACAGAGTTTTGAGTGTTAAATTTTGAGGGTTGAGTTAAAGAATTTGATTCTCCCTCTGCTCCTCTGCTCCCCTGCTCCTCTGCTGTAATATCGTGACTTAAAGTAAGTTTAATGTGACCTTTGCCGACGATTTGCTGTTCGATCACTCTGACGTTGGGTGTCCAGAACACGGGTGCTATATTTTCGATACCACACGGATGTAGAGCATCGATTTGCTTGTATAAGTTGTCATCGATCTGATTAAAGTCGGCTTTGACATCAATTTTCAGCAGCGGTTTGAGGTGTTGTGGTTCAAGACACTCACGAGCGAAAGTGCTAAGACGCGATCGCAATTCTGATAAATTCTTAGCAGGCAGCGAAAATCCCCCCGCCGCCTTGTGTCCGCCAAACTTACCCAGCAAATCAGCACAGAACTGTAACCCTTCAAAAACATTGAATTCTGGAATTCCCCGTGCTGAACCGCGAATGTGTTCCTCATCCTCATAAGTACCGATAAACACCGGCACACCGTACCGTTCCAGTAGGCGAGAAGCAACAATTCCAATCACGCCGTGGTGCCAGTTAGGTTGAACAACAACTAAAACACGGTCTTGCTGTAAGTTTATCCCACTTTGTTCGCACCAGGCAATTGCTTCTTGTTCAATTTCTTCACACAGTTGCTGGCGATGCTTGTTAATTTGTTCGCATTGCATCGCTCGTTCCAACGCCAATCCCATATCATCTGTAGTGAGCAAATCGATGATAATTTGAGGGTCGGCAATTCGCCCTACAGCATTAATCCGAGGCCCAAGTCGAAAGCCAATATCTTCCGGCTTCAAAGATTTTTGATTTTGGATGTTAGATTTTGAATTAAGGTATTGGGAATTGGCGATCGCTGAAGTGCTATCGCTTCCCAGATCTACACCTGCCATTTGGATTAATGCTTGTACTCCTGCTAGCTGAGATTCGGGTAGCAATTGCAAGCCGCGTTTTACCCAGCGTCGGTTAACGCCAGTCAGGGGTGCCAAATCTGCGATCGTTCCCAGTGTAAATAACTCCAGCAGCGGTTTCACCAATCCTTTCGCTTTACCCAACTGTTGAGCTAGAGAAACAGCCAAAATATAGGCAACCCCCACTCCAGCCAGACTGCGATAAGGTGAGGATTCGGGAATCAGTTTGGGATTGAGAATGGCGTCAGCTGGTGGTAGCTGTGGCGGGATGTCGTGGTGATCGGTAACGATGACTTTAACACCCAACTGCCGAGCGCGATCGATCGGGTCATAAGCAGAAATACCGTTGTCTACTGTTAAAATCAGCTTGACATCTTCTGCGTGGAATTCTTCTACAATTCGTTTATTAATACCGTAGCCTTCGCTCATGCGGCTGGGAATGGCGTGATCGACTGAGGCACCTAACCAGCGAAGACTACGCAACAACAAAGCCGTGCTGGTCATTCCATCAGCATCATAGTCGCCGCAGATCGCAATTTTATCTTGATTTGCGATCGCTTTTTCCAACAACTCCAAACTCCTTGCCAAGTCTGGAAATTCCTCTAGCGGCGATGGTAAAAATTGCGACTCCGGATCTAAAAACGCTTGTACCTCTTGGGCAGTCTCAATGCCTCGGTTAAGCAGCACCTGCGCCAACAAAGGTGACAAATGAGTTTCACTCGCCACCTGTTCGGCTTTTTCTGCCAATTCTGGATAAATTTCCCATCGCTGGTTTGGTAATCGCCTATTTTGCATTTAAAAAATCAATACATTTCCAGGAATTTCCGTATCATAAATCGCACGGTCATCATCATAGTAACGACTCGGATACAGGTCTAAGCACACAGTTTGTGCATTTGGTTTGACAATTTTACCTCGCAATGCTGTTTCCTGCTGATTTGTCCAATATAGAACCGAAAGACCGTGTTCCCCATTTCTAAGCTTGAACTTTAATTTCCGCTTTTCTCTGGGCTGCATGGTAATTTGGTCGGTGTAGGAGGGTATTTCTACTTGAATCGCCTTGGATGTGCGATTTCTTACCTCTAAAATAAGGGGTTTTTCTGGCTGTAGTGCCTTCCCAGTCTTAAGAAATTTTGGGCCTGCCAGTGCTGTACTAAATATTACAACCGGCGCGAGGAGAAGCGTCGTTGCTAGCAATAGAGAACGTGAAAGTTTAGGCATATAAGACACTGCCAAAATTTGTTTTAGATTTAATCCTAAAACGTAATACTATATCGAAATTACAGTTTATCCGATCATTCAGACAAAAAATTCAGATTTTCTTAAAAGATGGTAACACGACCGTCATTGAGAATGTAGATAGTGCGATCGCCAGGAGGACGCCCACCCGGACGCAACTCAATCCGCAGCGTATCGTCGTTAGGTTTGGAAACCCTCGTCAGCAGCGGCAGTGCAGTCGCATCCCAAAACACCACCGACATATTGGGTTCCGTCCCAGTCCACCTCTGAAATCTCACCTCCTGTCCCGGTCGCAAAGGAAATGCGTCAGTACCCTGCACCTTCTCCAAAAGCACAATGCTGGCTGTGCGGTTGACAACCTCTACATTTACCAGTTGTCCCGGTACAAACCCAAGTGGCGGCGGCGGACACTTAGAAGCGCAAGTTCCAGCCAGCGTCGGGTTAAGACGTTCTGTGTAACCCAGGAATAGGGAAACTGCCACTAGGACGGCAGGGAATAGCAATTTCTTCTTTCTTGTAACCATAACTGCAAATCAAATCCAGTAGTCTGACGAATATATGCGTAACTATCATATTCAGTGCAAGGCAGGGTTGGCGGATTACTGAGAATTCTGCAAAAAGTTAATTTTGAGAGGACTTACGCAACTGACACAATTAGTAGGGTGCGTCAGTTGCACAAACCCTTATTATATCGATGTATAACTTCGTCTGACGCACCCTACAAGTTGATTTAAGTGTGACAGTTGGCTTTAGTCCTGTTTAACTTATTTTACACATAAAAGTAAAGTTTTATAAACATAATAGTATCTACAGTTTTTTCTGTATTTCAATTCTTACCTTTTCATTAAGACTATCGACATCAAACCTATTGTTTTTAACAGCATTGACAATAATATCTTGCACCTTACTCTTCGTGAACAAGTAACAGTTAGAATTTTGTCTAACTTTAGTGGCAATTCGTCTGGCCAGAGAACAAAGCTTTGTCAGATTAATGTTGATTATATCCATATGTCTAGCACGTAGGTCATCAACAGGTGTGTTTCCTAACGTAGCTTCAAGAATACAGCCATCCTCATCTAAATCATTTTTATGTATTAAAACAACATCGATTTTATCGATTCTCTCCATCGGAGTTGCGAGGGCTAGTACTACTTCTGCCACATCTGTTTCCTCTAGACTGCACTGCCATACTGAAAGGGTATTGTTAGAAGTACGAAGACATCCGGTAACTGCATCAGCACCAATGTCGTCTGATTCCATATAGGACTTAAGTTCCCACTTAGCCCTGCTAATTTTACGGGCAACGTATTCCAAAACAGTCCTCGTCTATTCTGATATATCTTCTATGACCTGTTTGATATAATCTACTAGCCAAGGTACTGTTTCAACCTCGACACGGGTTTTAAGAACATACAATGACTCTCGTCCTCCCCACAATTCTAACGCTCGAACAGCAGCTTCTCTAACTTCTATATCAAAATGTGACAGCCCACCAATTGCCATCACCAGACCCCAAGGGTGGACGAGTTCGCGAGGTAAGCGCCCAACACATCGCAATATACCCGCAGAAATTGTAGAACGATTAAAGCTTTGAATATAAACAGATTGAATCCAATCAGGAAATACTAATCGGTATTTTTTCCAGGCATCTTCTAGAATCCGTTCTGCTGGATGTATATATCCATCCTCAATTGGTTCAAGCTCAAGTAATCGCAGTAAATTGCGGCGGAATTCCTCTCGTGCATAACCTTCCTTAAATACTCGCTGCAATGATTTAGCAGCAACACTTGCAGCACTAATATCAGGCGATATATTTTTAGACATTCCCTCTAATTGGGGAACTAAATACTCGTATTTACCAGCTGCCGAAGTCTCGCTATCAACTCTTTTGAATGACAAGTTTTCATTCATAATATTACCCTTTTAAAATAAATTCAAATATTTCAGAACTCAGTTCATTATGCCATAAACCAGATTGTTCAAAAAAGCCAGCTAAATGTAAATCATCAAATCTAGCGATAACGTTATTAGCAGATGTATTTATCTCGAAATTAACCATAATTCGGTCGAATAGTGATTGAGCAATACCTTCAGTTCGCGTTTCAGTCAAATAGCCTAACAGTTTACTTACTGTTGTAATCATATTCGTTATTTCTTGAATTCCACCAAATTCCCTTTCAATTAAGGCCGCTGAACGCCAGTTCCATTCAAAAGGAAATTGTTTTGAATAAATGGAAGGAAATTTCATAAGACGGAATGCAATATTTTCCATTTCTGTTTGAGTCATTTCTGAAAGAAATCCCTCTTGACTTGCTGCTAGCCTATGCGCTTTTCGCTGGAAATAATTAAGTGCCGTGGTTAATTTAGGGATGGCATTTCGGCAAAATGTGGAAAAGTCTCCCAGATTTGAGCCATCTGGAACTGTAGCAGAATGGATGAGAGTAAATTGCTTACTGAGCAGGAGGAACTGCCACTCTCCATCTGCCGTGTTAAATGAAATTCGTGGCAATACCCCTGCTGGAGACTGTTCCTCTACGGTCTTTGGTAGAAGTACCTCATCGCCAAGAGCATTCATTAATCCGGTAATATTCCTAGCATTGGGAATGATACTTTCAGCATCTACAAAAACACTGGCTGTGTAGCGAATCTTTAAACTGTACATTTTCAACCCCCTTCCAGCAAACCAAAGTTTTTCATTATCCTCTCCCTTGTTGGGAGAGATTGAGTTTTTGCTCGGTTTTTCATAATCCAACACTATCATTCTATGCACCGGATTTGGTGCAAGATATAAAGTTTTTTCCTTTAAAGTAAACGCAGCTGACCATCTGCATTAGCCATTGGCATCTGACTCTCTTCTTTAACTCCAGACGCCTCTAACCACGCTTCTTTATCTCCATCCAGCAAACTTTGCGCCACTTCCATCATGGCAGTGGCAATATCTTTGAGGTCATCCCTATTATCCAAGTAAGTTTTCAATGCTTCCAAGGGGTCGGTGTTGGCACTAGAACCAAGTTCGGGTACGCGAGGACGAGCTAATTGACTGACTAATTCTGGTTGAATAGTGTAGGTGTGGGCTATACTTAAAGCTTGATGCAGAGATGCTGTATCGATTCGATCGAGTTGTTCGGAACGCAGTTTGTAAATTAGTCGCACTACGGCTTCTTCAATATTCTTTTTGGCAATAGCTTTGAGTATGGCAGCTTGCGGGTCATCTGATTTAGAGACATCTACTTCTAGAGTACAAAATGACCTCACTGGAAGCGGACAAAATTCCCACTGGGAATTGCCTTTTTCCAGATTAATCAGCACGTAGCCTTTGTCTTCTTTTTCTTCGCTGAAATCTACGCGCTCAATGCTGCCTGGGTAGATAACTGGAGGGTCGTTGGACGGGTTGAGGTTTTGGTGTTTGTGGACGTGACCCAAGGCTACATAATCATAGCAGGGGCGGGTCAGTAAAGATAGGGGAATGGTAAATCCTTTGCCGACTGCGAGGTAGCGTTCTGCTCCTAATGTAGCGCGATCGGCCATTAAGTGAGCCAGCAGTACGGTGGGGATTTGGGGATCTAAGCGGCGAATTTCACCTTCTAATGCTGGTTCCAAGCGCTTAGTCAACAAGTCGTTTACTTCAGCTAAACAAAGTCCTTCGGTTTCGGGACGAGTCAGCAGTCCAGAACGGGTCAGCCAGGGAAGAGTAACGATTTGGACAGGCCCATTACGGGTTTCGATGCGATGGGTTTCGATGCGATCGCCAACTAGAAACCCAGGCACTCCCAGTGTACGATAGATACCTAGACTCGCTCCTCCCTGGCCTTGAGAATGCTGGTCGTGGTTTCCCACCAACAACACGGTGGGTATCTCAGCATCGACCAAGCGGCGAAACTGGCTGGCAAAAGCTTGCTTCACATACGGCGGTGGCGTCGCGTCGGGAAAAGCATCGCCACCAAATAAAACTAAATCTACGGGTTCTTCAATGGCTCGGTCAATACATCGCGATAGGGTATTGACAAAATCTTCCAGTCGTGTATTAAAACCTGTTTCTGGATTAATCCGTCCGTGGGAAAACCCACTTCCCATGTGGATATCGGATAGATGAAGGATTTTAATCATTTTAGTCAGTGGTCAGTTGTCAATTGTCAGTTGTCAATTGTCAGTTGTCAATTGTCAGTTGTCAATTGTCAGTTGTCAATTGTCAGTTGTCAATTGTCAAATCACCACTGACCACTGACCACTGACCACTGACCAATGACCAATGACCAAATTAAATGTGAATTCCACACTCAGTTTTACCAGTTCCCCGCCAGCGTCCGGCGCGTTCGTCTTCACCAGGGGCAACTTTTGTGGTAATCGGTTCATCTCCGATGCTGGGATAACCTTGGTCGTGCAGAGGATTGTAGATCATTTTATGCTCAGCCGCATAGGCCCAGCTTTCCTTGCGCGTCCAAGCAGCGATCGGATTTACCTTGATCCGGTGCTTGATATCATGTTCAAATATGGGCATATTGGCGCGAGTTACAGCTTGGTCGCGGCGACGACCAGTTATCCACGCCACAGCTTCTAATTCTGCCAAACCTCGTTGTAGGGGTTCGATTTTGGTCACATAGTGGAATTTTTGAATGTCTCTATCCCAAAGCGCATCACCGTAGGCACCTGCAAAGGCTTCGCGGGTGTCAACGTCGGGAACCTTATAAGTTCTGAGATCGAGATTGTAGAGTTTAATCGCTTTTTCTACTAGCTCTCTTGTTTGGGGAAAATGGTGCAGCGTGTCCAGAAACATCACGGGTACAGGCTTTTTAGGCTTGAGTGAGCGGTAGAGAATATCCGTGATTACTAAGTCATCCACGTTAAAAGCACTGGTTTGCACGAATTTGGTAGGGATATTCGCTACACACCAAGCCAAAATCTCCCTGGGATGCGCTCCTTCAAAGCGTTGGTTGAGTTCATCCAAGTCAAGATTGTCAATTTGTACCGGAGTTTCTAGATAATAGACCATGCTACCTTTCGACTTCACTTTCCTTAAGGTTTTCTTAAATCGATTCTACCCTAAATGCACATAACCCGATTGGGTATTGGGGTTTATTTTTTTGCTGTTTGGCTGAGTATTAATACTCTGCTTTGTAAAGGAGTTTATCATATTCTCAATGATTTGTAATAGATATTTTCATAATTTTCGCAAAAAAAATTATCCGAAATTTTGGATTGACTTTTTGGTGAATTTATGATATGGAAGTTGCGTCAATCTGAGAAACCGGGTTTTGGGGTTAAATTTTCCATTCAAAAACCCGGTTTATTAGCTCTAGAACAGATAGACAGCATTTGTATTTCCCCCAATGAGGACGTTATTACCTACCGCCGCTACTGATTGGCCGAAGTGTTCATAATCATTCGGAGTGGGGTTAAGGAAAGTTTGTAACAGCGCACCAGTAGTACTATCAAACAGATACGCAGCCCCACTTTCAAAACCGCCCGTGCTGTCATAACGTGTGCCAATGAGGACGTTATTACCTACCGCTGCTACTGAGCCTCCGAAGAATTCAAAACTATTCGGAGTCGGGTTAAGGAAAGTCTGCAACAACTCACCTGTCGTACTGTCGAATAGATATACTGCCCCAGCGTTGTCACCACCTGTGTTGTCATTTGCTGAGGCGATCAGAACATTGTTGCCCACTGCTGCTACCGAGGTGCCCAATAAATCAAATTCTTCTGGCGTCGGGTTGAGGAAAGTTTGCAACAACACACCTGAAACACTGTCAAATAAGTATGCCGAGCCAGGGAACGAAATTCCTCCCCCTCTATTGTCATAAGGCGCTCCAATAAGGACGTTATTGCCCACTGCTGCGATTGACTGACCAAAACCATAGAAATTTGGATTTGGGTCTTGGAAAGTCTGAAGTAGTGCCCCTGTAATGCCGTCGAATAAGTAGACTGTCCCATAAGAATTGCTTGTACCACCAAAAGGAACTGCGATCGCAAAGTTATTACCTACCCCTGCTACGGAAGCTCCGAAGGGAGCAAATTGTTGTGGTGCGGGATTTAGGAATGTTGCCTGCAACGCCCCAGTGCTGAGGTCAAACAAGTATGCAGTCCCGACGGTATTCGAGCCAACTTTCTCTCCCGGTGTTCCTATGAGGACTTTATTCCCGACTACTGCGATTGAACTGCCGAAGTTATCACCGTCGTTTGGGCTTGGGTTGAGGAAAGTTCTTAACAGCCCACCAGTATTTCCATCGAATAAGTACGCCGCCCCAGCGACAGTACCGCCCGTGTTGTCATAAGGTGACCCAATGAGGACGTTATTACCTACCGCCGCTACTGATTGGCCGAAACCGTTAAATATGTTGGGATTCGGATTTTGGAAAGTCAGTTTCGGCACAGACACAGCATCATTATCCACAATCTCCAAAACCGCCGTATTCTGCGTACCAATTTCAGCGTTACCAGTGACATTCCCCAAACTCAAATTGAGCTTCTCAGTATACTCAGCCACAGTATCATTAACAATGGGAATCGTTACAGTTTTACTCGTTTCCCCATTGGCAAAATTAACCACAATTTGGTTATTGTTATAATCATTTGGTGCAGTAGCCGTACCATCACTCGAAGTTACAGTAACACTCACTGCTCCATCACTTCCATTTGTCCGAGTTACCGTCACTGCTGTTACCGGCGTGCCATCCTCATTCACCCGGAAAGTTGGATTACTAAATGCTAATGTACCGGGAATCGTAAAATCAGTGGCGTCAATCGTGTTCCGGTCAATGCCTTTCAAAACCGCCAAAAACTGACTGTTGAGACTATCCTGAATAATCGTATCGGCAGCATTATTCCCAGTTCCTTGAAAGATATTCAAATTGGCAAAACTTAACCCACCAATTAACCCCAATTTATCTGCATTATTAGCAAAATTAGTAATAATATCCGATTCCGCTAAAGTAGTACCGCCTATTTCCCTTTGCAAAAAGAAGATATCATTACTATCCCCGCCAGTTAAAGTATCTATACCTCTATCGCCATAGAGAAAATCATTACCTTTATCTCCGAAAACCAAATCATTGTCTCGACCACCCCGCAAGACATCATTACCATCTCCACCAAAAATAGTATCGTTTCCCTGATTGCCATTAATTACATCATCGTCTTCGTTGCCAAAAAGTAAGTCATCGCCTCGGATACCAAAAATGAGATCTTTTCCTTCTCCACCGAAGGCGGTATCATTGCCTAAGTCACCATATAAAGTGTCTTCACCGCTATCTCCAAATAACTGATCATTATCTATTCCACCCCGTAGCAAATCATTACCATCTCCACCGAAAACACTATCGTTTCCCTGATTGCCATTAATTACATCTGCACCTTCATTGCCTAAAATACTGTCATTACCATCTAATCCAAAGATGGTGTCGTTACCAAGTTCACCAACTAAAACATCATCGCCATCGCCGCCAAAGTTATTTTCTATTCCTTGGTCGCCATATAACAAGTCGTCACCATCGCCACCTCTGAGGGTATCGCTACCAAGGTCGCCATATAAAGTATCATTGCCGATTCCGCCTAAAATAAGGTCGTTGTCTTTACCGCCTCGTACTAGGTCGTTGCCTTGTCCACCGTCAAGGGTATCGTTTCCCTGATTGCTGTTGAGTTGGTCATCTCCGTCTAAGCCAAGTAGACTATCATTGCCTAAATCACCTAAAATAAAATCTGTTTCTGGAGTGCCAATAAGTGTATCGTTTCCTAAAGTGCCAAAAATATTAGCCATTTTTCATTCTCCTCAAGACAGTTAAATCTATTTGCGATCGCAGTGTCTATATCTAGATCAAAACTCCTACATCCCTCGGAAGCTTGTTTACGGACAAAATACTTAGGACTTACGCAAAAATACTTATTTTGCCCCCGCCCCCCCAACATTGGGTGTACCTGGATAGTTAAAATGGCTATTTATCCCTGTAGTTCTTAAGGCCAATGCGATTAATTTTATACAGCAAACCTGGTTGTCATTTGTGCGAAGGTTTACAAGAAAAGCTAGAACAGATTGAAGGTCTAGACTTTGAACTAGAAGTACGGGATATTACTACCCGTGACGACTGGTTTAGTGCTTTTCAATACGAAATTCCCGTCCTGTTCCGAGTTAGACCTGAACGTAAAGACGTGGAAGAACCACTACCGCGCCCTTCGCCTCGCGCCACGGTGCGACAGTTGGAGCTTATGCTACAGAAATGGGTAATGGGTAATGGGTAATGGGTAATGGGTAATCATAATGGTACTACCACTGATCACCGAATTTGCTGTGAGGAGTTCTTAAGATGAAACTGCGAGATATATTGGCAAAGGTTTCCAGTATAGTGGAGTTACCCAAGGAATCGGCTATAGACTTGGAAGTGACTGGTTTGAAGACTAATTCTCACGCTTGCAAACCTGGAGATCTTTTTATCGGAATGCCAGGAACGCGGGTAGATGGGGGAGATTTTTGGCCCAGCGCGATCGCATCTGGTGCTGTCGCCGCCCTCGTTTCTCCCCAAGCCGCCCAGAAAGCAGGGGGAGAATCTCTCGTTATCCCAACTAGTGATATGACTAAAACTTGTGCCCAAGTGGCAAATGCTTTTTACGATTATCCCAGCCAAAAGTTGAATATGATTGGGGTTACGGGCACTAACGGCAAAACCACAACCACCCATTTAATTGAATTTTTCCTCAATAAAGCCCAGCAACCTACTGCTTTAATGGGAACGCTTTATGCGCGTTGGCCGGGATTTGAGCAAACTGCTACCCATACTACCCCTTTTGCTGTAGAATTACAAGCACAACTAGCATCAGCGATCGCAGATGGATGTCAAAAGGCAGTGATGGAAGTTAGTTCCCACGCCTTATCCCAAGGACGAGTAATGGGTTGTTCTTTTGATGTCGCTGTTTTTACTAACTTGACTCAGGATCACCTGGACTTCCATAAAGATATGGAAGATTACTTTAGCGCCAAAGCTTTACTGTTTAATTCCGATTATCTCAAAGGTCGTGCGATCATTAATTTGGACGATCCTTACGGTCAGCGATTGATTTCTCAGTTAAAGCCAGACCAGGTTTGGAGTTATAGCGTAAATAATTCTACCGCAGATTTGTGGACAAGCGATTTAACTTATGAACCAACTGGTGTTAGCGGTAAACTGCATACTCCCAAAGGGGAAATTGCTTTCCGTTCGCCGCTGGTAGGTCAGTTTAATTTAGCGAATTTACTCGCAGCAGTGGGAACAGTTTTACATCTCGGTTTGGATTTAGAATTTGTGGTATCTTTGATACCGGAATTCCCAGGCGTACCAGGACGGATGGAACGGGTACAAATTAGTCCAGACCAAGATATCAGTGTAATTGTAGATTACGCCCACACGCCGGATAGCTTGGAAAATTTACTGAAAGCGGCACGTCCTTTCATACCGGGAAAGATGATTTGCGTGTTTGGTTGTGGAGGCGATCGCGATCGCACCAAACGTCCTAAAATGGGTGGTATCGCCGCTCAGTTGGCTGATAAAATAGTCGTTACTTCGGATAACCCGCGCACGGAAGATCCAGAGAAGATTCTCCAAGATATCCTTGCTGGTATTCCAAAGTCAGTTAATCCGACAGTGATATGCGATCGGGCCATAGCCATTCGCACCGCCATTCTAGAAGCCCAAGCTGGAGATGGAGTTCTGATTGCTGGCAAAGGTCACGAAGATTATCAAATTCTCGGCACCGAAAAAATCCACTTTGACGATCGAGAACAAGCACGCGCAGCCCTATCTGAGTGCTGAGTGGGTTAGCTTGTAGGGGCGAAGCATTCGGGTAAAAAATCTATCGGTCTTATCCTAGATTTCCACACCCGTTTGCTTCGCCCCTACGATTACTGAATTAGTGTTCTTCCCCTAGCCCTTAGAGTTGCGCTAAGCGTTCTATTGCTGAAATCTGAGTCAATCCACCCTGAGTCAGTAGCGCGAGAAAATCAGCCTTGATAGATGGATCGTTGGGATTAGCAGTATAGCCAGTTGAAAGCGCTTGCAGAGCATCGTACCACAATCCTGCTTGAGCGTAGATTCTGGCATTTTCTCGCACCGCCTGTACAGAAGAATCGTCTGTTTTTACGATCGCCAGTTTTTGAGCCAGTTCCGGGTTAGGAGAAACGCGCTCAACCCAACTTTGCACAAAAACATTGTTAGAGGGGCGGTTAGAATCGCAAATCAGGGAAACCGACCAGCGATATTTTTTCCCGGCAGCGAGTTCTGGTAATTCTTTGGGTAATTGCACCTGAATAATACCGCTTTGGGATACCTGCATTTGTTGGACGAACAAGGGTTTTGGTACCCCCGGTTCTACTAACGCAAACTCTACCGGCACCGATGTCTTATCAGAGACATACCATGAAAACGTGGGATGACCCGATACAGTTTGTCCGTTGTGGTCTTTGGGAACCAATAAAGCTAACGTGACTGGTACAGACTGAGTACATCCCCGCGAGCCAGCACCTACGCTATTTTTAGGCGTTCCCCGACTGGGCGGAACGTATTGAACAGGAGTATCTGCCCAAGCTACAGAGCTTAAACCCAGATTGGCTGAGGGATACCTAAAAGTTTGATTTAAAGCGGCATTCCATGAGCCGATCGCTGGCATCAAGAAAATTGATGCTGCTCCCCCTAGTACTGTGGCTAATTTGCGAGCTTTAAGAAACATATCTAAACATATCCCCCTCTTGACTTTAAAAATTGTATTTGATGTTACGAAGGATTAGGCATCCTAGAAAGCCTCACCCTATTCTTATATATGGTATTTTTTATGTATTCGAGAATAGGGCACTCTATGTTTACTTAAGCAGTATAACAGTTTTATAGATAGCGGTATGTAAAGTATTAATGAAAATTTTTCTTAATCATATAAAGTAATGGAATAATTGCGATCGCTATATAAGCAATAATAATTTGGCCAAGGGAATTACTCCCGTACCGCTGTAAGATTATCGATTCGCAATTTAGCTATGATTCTCACTCCCCCACTCCCCGACTAACCGAAAAGATATTCTTTGAGCAACAAAGGAGTAAGTCACTCAAGTAGGACTTGGTAAATAGGTGTCAGCTGTTCGCGTCCTTTGAGTTGTACGCTACCGATCAACTTGGTGGGAAAAGAACCGTGAATATACTGATAAGTTTCTTCATTGATCAAAATCCGGCAGAGACCACCATCAAGGGATTTATCATAACTTTCTAGCCGCGCTGCCACATTAACACTATCGCCAATTGTTGTGTAGTCTAGCCTTTGGGAACTGCCGAGACTGCCGGTAACGACTGTGCCGGTGGCAATACCTACGCGCATGGCAACTGTGGGGCGTCCCTGAGTTTTCCACAGTTCATTCAGTAATTCTAAGGTAGCCCCCATTTGCAAAGCGCAACGAACAGCTGCTTTAGCGTCATTGGCGATCGCATCTTCTGTGGTGCTGGGAATGGGAACGCCGAACACAGCCATAACTGCATCGCCAATAAATTTATCGACCACACCACTATTCGCTAAAACCAACTGGGACATTGCCTCCATATATTCGTTCAGCCAAGACATTAGCACTTCCGGGTCGAGATTCTCGGCAATAGTACTAAAATCTTTCAGGTCAGTAAACACCACCGTTGCTGTTAGCCTTTGTCCTTTAAGGCGTCCGTCATTGAGAAACTGGTCGCGATCGCGCCAAATCGCCTCAGCAATTTGGGGATTGACATGACGCCCAAACAAATTCATCACAGTTTTTCGGTCTTGTCGCTCTATCTGAGCAATGTAAGCCAAGATCGCCACAGCAGAACCTGAAAAACTCAGTATTGGTGGAATCACTGGTATCCACCAACTATTCAAAAACGCTAAAAAAGAACCGCCCAGCAAAGCCGAAATAGCAACCAGTGCAGAGAAAGCCGTCCACCGCCAGCTTTGCAGCTGCCAACTCAAAACGGCACCAACCCAAGACCACAAAAAAATCCACCCATACTCAAGCGGATCGGGCCAAGTTTTAATCGGGCTACGTCCTTCTATTGCTGAACTCAGGATTTGGCTAGTTAAATGAGCGTGTATTTCCACTCCAGTCATGCGTTGCACTGCATCGCTGAGACCGCCGCTGTAGGGAGTATAAAAGAAATCGTTGAGGCTGGCGGCGGTAGGACCGATTAAGACAATGCGATCGCGAAGCGGCGCTCCTGCGCGATCGCGCATCAAATCTGCGGGTATCCGATTTTCCAAGATATCCGTCATCGAAACAGTCGGAAAATTGTCTCCCCGCCCCCGAAAATTCAACAAAACTTGGTAGCCACCCGCATCTGCACCTACATAGCTGCCATCTGACGCTTCAAACGGCACAAACACTGTCTTACCCAGCCTCAAAAACCCATTTTGCGCCGACTGTGGGGTAATGCCTTCAGCTTGCAGGTAAATCATTGCCATCCGCAACCCCAAACTGGTTATGGGGTTTTGATTTTCAGGCGTCAGAAATAGTATGCCCCGACGAATTTTCCCATCCGAATCTAGCACGACATCATTAGCTGCCACCCTACCCAGGCGACTCAATACCGGCGACGGAGAAATGGCAACGCCACGCTCATTTCCCACGACTTTCTTAATTCCAATCAAGTTTGGCGTAGATTCAAACACTTTGACCAATGCTTGATGACCGGGTTCGACTGGCAAATCTCGATACAGATCCAAAGCGATCGCTCTTGGCTGCTGTGCTTTGATCTTCAAGAGCAATTTAGCCAGTATTTCATCTGAAATCGGCCAGGAGCCAATCTTTTTTAGATCCGACTCATCAATGCCGACTATGACAATTCGGTCATCGATCGCCTCTGGTGGACGCCGACGATAAAATTGGTCAAGCGCTGCCCATTCCAAAGATTGCAACAAGCCTGTTAAGCGCAAGATAATAATCAGTCCCGTTACAGTGGGGGCAGTGAGTAAAACGCTGCGCCACTCCCAAATTTTCCGTTTCAGTTTAGCCCGCATAATTGGGATAACCGAAGTTTTTTCCCTCTCCCCCTCTCATTAATTTGTCGCGAGATCGTTTGCTGCATTAAATGGCAAATTTGTCAATGCTCCTCTCCAAATTTGTTCAATAGGCTGCCGAAAAAAAGTTTCGCGATCGTAGTGAAATTTTTGATTTTTCACGGGTGGCCATAAGATCGCCATAGACAATGCAAGGGTTTCAGACTGTGGGAATAGGGAGATTTAGATTTTTGGTATAGTTAGGGCAATTATTATTTTTCTCAATATACCTCAAATGGCGCAGATTCGTCAATAGTTGCAAACTGTTATCAAGTATTTTTTGGCTCTGAGAGGTGGTTTTCATTGAAATTTTAAAACAAAATAATTTAAAGAATTAGCTATGCTTATAGATTAAGATGAGTGACAAATTAAGTTGTGGGCAGATGCGATCGCACTCATCTGGTTTGATGTTACCAGCATAGTGCGTCCATCTGGCGTCACAACAATACCCTGTGCTTCCTCAATAGTGACTGGGGAAGACAGGGGGAAACTGGGGACTGGTGCATTGGCAAAGGGTTTGTTTTGCTCCCCCACTCCCCCCATCCCAGAGACTCTCGCCAGAGAATACCAGCCGCCCAGAGCGTCGTAAGGGTTGTTCGGTAAGCCACCGCTGCCGGTAAATGCAAAGCGACTGCGTGTAGCTCTTGAAAAACAAGTTTGGTTAATCAGTCCGGTGTAATCTACCACATTTTGGGATAATTCGACTAATCCAGAAACGCGGTTAACATCGGGGGTGTTGATAGTCACAGTGCCGCTGAACTCGGCTCCCCGTGCAGAAGAAGCAGTAATGTCACTTTCTGGGGTATCTAAAATCGATGCGGGGCGATACTGGGTGCCAAAGATGCCTTGTGTGTTGATGGTAACTTTACCGCCGCTGGCGTCTTGTGCATTGGCATTGATATCGCTATTTTCCAAAGCGACTAAGGTGTCTGCGTTGATAGTGATATTGCCGCCTGTAGCCTTGCCTTGAGCGTTAGTAGTAATATTGCTGCTTTGGCGCAAGATTAAGGAGGAGGCAAACAAGTTAATATCACCGCCGCCCGCTTTGGTTTCAGCTGATAAGCTGCCAGAGTTGGAAAGTAGGATAGAGTCGGCATAGACGGTTAGTTTGCCTGCGCTTCCTAAGCCCGTACTGCTGACCGTTATTTCAGCGCCATTTTCGATCGTCAAACTAAGAGTCTCAATCCTCAAAGAACCCGCCGCCAAGTCGCTTGTAGATAAAGCACGCAAACCGCTCTTAAACTGACCGTCATGGGAAGTACCAATCAATTCCACTGCACCCGTTGCTCTGACGGTCAAATCACCGGCTTTTCCAAAACCAGTAGTTTCAGATGATACCTGTGCCCCATCGACAACCCGCAAGCGAGCTGTTTCCACCAGCAAATTGCCGCCATCGCCTGTGGCTTCTGGTAAGACTGAAGTAAACAAGCCGCTAGGATAGAAACCGTTAGGAGAAGTGCCGATCAGTTCCACGGTGTCGGTTGCCCGCACGGTAACAGAACCGGCTTTTCCAGAGCCAAAACTACCAGTTGCTACCGCTGCTCCATCGACAACCCGCAAGCGAGCTGTTTCCACCGTCAGATTGCCCCCATTGCCTGTAGCTCCTGGATTGACTGAAGCAAACAAGCCGCTGGGAAGCCGATCGTCCGGTATAGTGCCAATCAGTTCCACAATGTCGGTTGCTCTGACAGTTAAATTGCCAGCATCTCCAGAGCCAAAGGTATCAGCTACTACCCCTGCCCCATCAGATAATAGCAAGCGATCGGTTTCAATCGTTAAATTGCCCGCCTTGCCTGTGCCTCCAACTTGGACTGAAGTAAACAAGCCGCTGGCAAACAGACGATCGACAGCAGAACCTAGAGCTTCCACCTCTGATGCGCGAACGCTAAGTGTTCCCCCCGCTTCGGCACCCAAGGTGAGTGCCAAAATAGCTGAGCCTTCAGTTAGCGTCACACGCCGTCCGACAACCTGGATATTGCCGCCACCTTCGCCACTGGCATCGGCAGATGCGGCGATTGCTAGACGGATATCCTGAAAATTGTCAACGCCAGTGTAATCCAAAGCCCATATAGTAGCGCCAGTTGACGGAGAGGTTGGGGGGAGTGGCGTCAGCGTCACCAAACTGCCCGCGCCAACGCTCCCTAATTCGATTCGTCCCCCAAATGCTGTGAGATTTCCTCCCTCCAAGGTCACATCACCCCCTAATAGGGCTAAAGTTTGACCGGGTGATACCATTAGTCCGACGGGTCGGTCATTTGTCTCGATCGTATAAGTAACGGGATTGAAGCTGAGATTGTTACCTGCACCCCGGACGAGAATATTTCCCGGATTAAGCCCAAATGCCAAGCCGATCGGTGTATTAATTGTCAGTAGGGGCGGTGCAGAGGGAGTGGTGGCGCTGAAAAAGCTCCCATCCGCAAACTTGATGCTGCTGGCGGTACTGCCGATAAATGAGCCGCCGATATTCAATGAGGCATTAGGGCCAAAGATAATTCCACTAGGATTAATCAAAAATAAGTTAGCACTGCCGTTGGCTCTAATCAAACCGTCAATATTGGAAATAGATCCCCCAGTGACGCGACTGATAATATTGAGGATATTGACGGCATCGTTGTTGAAGTAAGCACCAGAACCTCTGGGGATGGAGAACTGGCTGAAGCTGTGGAACAAGTTTTGTCCTCGCGTCGCACCTCCATCGATTTGATAATTGCCGTTTGTCGTTGTGAGGCGAGTGTTTTCCGATCCCAAGGTGGTATCGGGGATAACTTGGGCTTGAGCTGCAAAGCTAGAAGTTGCGATCGCTCCCCCAAACAGAGATATACTCGCCAGCCCGATCGTCCAATTCCAATACTTTCTGGAAATAGTCATTTTAATGATATAACGATCTTCTGATAATTTAGCCCACCTATTCCTTCAGTATCTAATTTGACCCACAAATTAAATCTTGTGCATTAGCGATCGCTCTTTTTTGGGTCTCCGTTACCAGCAAAGTCCGTCCATCTGGCGTTACGACTACGGCCTGTGCTTCCTCAATTCGATCGGCAATAGGATATTCTCCCTCACTCACCCTTTCTCTCGCTCTCCCGTTCGCGACTGTTCGCACTGGCGCTACCGGATACCAGCTGGATTGAGAATCGTAGGGGTTGCTAGGTAAACCGCCAGTACCAGTGAAGGTGAAGTTTCCCTCTCCTCTACCGCCACCAACGAGACAACCCTTGGTTAAGAGAGTATCGGGAATCACAAAATTAGTCAAAAGGGGTGCTAAAGCATTTTGCAGCTTAGAATCGGGGGTTCTAACTTCTACGACGCCACTGACGCCGCTGTTAGAGCTAGCGGTGATGGAGCTATCTGGAGTATTAAAGATGCCTTGAGTATTAATTTGGATATTACCCCCGTTGCCCTTGAAAGCATTGGCAGTAATATTGCTATTTCTCAGTGCTACTAATGTATCTGTGGTGATAATGATATTGCCACCATTCCCCGTACTATCTTCTGTACCTGCTGTAGCGGAGATAAAACTATTGTCCGACATTTGCAAAGAACGCGATCGCACAGTGATATCTGCACCCTCACCCGATACAGCCGTTCCTTCAAATCCCCCTTCATTAATCATCAAAATATGGTCAGCTGTCACATTTAAATCACCTGTCCTTCCCATACCTCGACTGCGAACGCTGAGTCTCCCCCCATCCTGAAGAACCAACCTTCCCGTATTTAATGTGAGATTTCCCCCATTACCTGTCGATCCTGGCTCAGTTACTGCCGCTACAGAACTGAGAGCCGTACCATCGGGCGAACTGCCGATTAATTCTACCACATCTGGGGCATTAATAAGGATATTCCCCCCGCCTCCTTGAAAAAAAGAACTCGCGGCTAATCCCGCACCCGATCGCACCGTTAACCGCCCAGTATTCACCTCCAACGCACCAGCATCTCCCGTACCCAAACCACTGGTAAAAAAGCCAGTAAAAACCCGGACACCCGGTGCAAGCGGAATCGGATTGCTACCAATCAATTCTATAGCATCCGTTGCATTTACCGTCAGTTGTCCTCCCTTACCTGCCCCAATACTAGAAGTTGTCGCTATGGCGTTATCTCGCCCTCTAAAATTGCGGGTATTAATCGTCAAATTTCCCGCCGCACCCGCATCACCAACGCCAGTCCCCGTTGCTACAAAAGATGCCCTCAATTCTACTAAATTTGCCGCATTTATGGTGACATCTCCACCTTTACCGAGGCCAAAAGTTGAAGTAGCTACAAATGTGCCGTTGCTGGCATTAAACTGGCGAGTATTAATTAAGATATTACCAGCCGCTCCCGAACCAAAACTGAGAGTAAAGAAGCCGTTGCGAAGATTATCGGAACTAACACTTCCAGAAACAAACTGTAGCACATTTCGAGCGTATTCTCCTGTTCCAGTTATTTCCACTGACTCAGAAGCATTCACCGTGATAGTTCTGCCTGCATCGCCACCCAAGGTAATAGATGTAATGCGAGAACCTTCGTTGAGTCGCAAATTACGCGCTGCGATCTGGATTTCACCCCCGCCAGTCCCGCTGGTATCAACTGTAGCGCCACCAGACATTTGGATATTACCAAAATTTTCGATGCCTGCGTAATCTAAAGCCAAGCCAAGTTGAGTAGCTGTTAAACTTATATTACCTTCAGTTACGCTGCCTATTTCAATACGTCCTCCTGGTGTAGTCGCGACTGGATTTCCTGCAACTATGGCTAAAGGAATACCACCCGCAGTTAGACCTCTATAAAAAGGATTTGTGCTACCAAAAATTGTGATATTCCCGCCCAATAACGCTAAAGTTTTGCCAGTTTCTACTGAGAGATTCGATCCTTGAACGAGAATAGATGCTGACTGGGGATTGGCACCCAATTGTAAGCCGATAGGTACACTTATTGTTAATAAAGGTGTGTTTTGAGTAGATGCGGCACTCAATTTTGTACCATCTGCAAACTCGATCGCACTTGCGGTACTAGCAAGGAAAGAACCGCCGATATTCAGTTGAGCATTAGGCCCAAAAATAATCCCATTCGGATTAAGCAAAAATAAGTTAGCAGTGCCGTTAGCTTTAATAATACCATCAATATTAGAAATTGTTCCCCCAGTGATGCGAGTGAAGATATTCTGAATATCGAGAGTGTTGTTGAAAAATGCGGTGCCGCCTGCGGGAACGGAAAATTGTTGAAAACTGTGAAATAGATTGCTGCCTGCTTTTGTGCCTCCTTCAATTAAGCTGGTATCGCCCTGTGGAGTAACCATAGAATTCACTGGCAAGGTGGCGTCGGGGACAATTTGCGCTTGAACTCTTGCATTAAAAATGAAAAAAGCTAATGGGAAAACAAAAAGTTTTAATTTTTTCATTGTAATTGCATGATTGTTATTTGTCAATTGTGATTGGCTCTGGAGTGAGTTTCAGAGTACCCCGCTAAATCTACAATTCTCATGGTATGCGCGTTACAATGCCGCAGAGATGTTTGCCGATATCCAGCAAGGTCATCTCTGCGTGTCTGCCGAAAATTATGACACAACCCTGGGTTTTAATCCCATCTATAACTTCATCTTCCAGACAATGCACGACAATGACCACTACCGCACTCATAGCGATTTTAGCTGGAAGGGGAAATCGCAACCTACAATGCCACCGCAAAACCTGCGCCAAGTCTAAACATACAAAAGATTATCTATTCTGAAAGTGTGCTGCGATCGGCTGCCCACCTTTTCCTGGGATATGCGCCGATAGGCAAAATTGTCTTTCCGTGATTCATAGAGATACGGATCTTCCGTATTTACTATGCTATTTGAGTTCTTGAGCGCTTGTGCAGAAGAGCAGGGGAGCAGAGGAATAAAAATGTTATTTTTTTGAACAAAAGCATAACAACTCCTCATAGCCTGTCATTGAAGACTACCGCAATTCGTTGGACGAAGACCATTTTGTCACTTCTGCTAAACATAAGCGAAGTTGTGCTAAAACATTCACTAGACATAGATAACGTTGGGCTGCTTTCATTCACTAAAAAAAAGGAATTTATGCCGGGACACGACATTATCGTTATTGGCACTTCGGCAGGCGGACTCAAAGCACTGGGCGCGCTCGTGGGTACTCTGCCTACTGACATAGATGCTGCCCTCTTTATTGTTCAGCACCTCGCAGCCGATAAGCCCAGTATTCTTCCCAAAATTCTTGCAGATGTAGGCTCTCTCCCGGCATCTCACCCGTCCGACGGAGAGCCAATTCAAAAAGGGCGAATCTACGTCGCGCCGCCCGATCATCACCTGTTGGTCAATCAAGGCTCAATGCGCGTGGTGCGTGGCCCTCAAGAAAATAGGTTTCGACCCGCGATCGATGCGTTGTTTCGTTCAGCCGCCCGTGCTTATGGTTCAAGGGTGGTGGGTGTGGTGCTTACTGGCTATCTTGATGATGGCACCGTGGGATTACAGGCAATCAAGAAACAGGGCGGAGTGGCGATCGTTCAAGACCCGAAAGAAGCAGAATACCCCAGCATGGCAAAGAATGCGTTGCGGTATGTGAAGGTCGATCGCTGCCTGCCGCTTGCAGAAATCCCAGACCTGCTAGTGCAGTTGTCGAATCAACCCGCAACTGAGGAGGCATACCCCGTGACCGAAGAGATCGAAATTGAATCCAGGATTGCTGAACAGCAAATGAATACCCAGGAGTTTTTAGAGAATGTAGAAGCGATCGGAACTCGGACAACTTACACCTGCCCTGAATGCAACGGCAGTATCTGGCAAATTGGGAAAGAAGAGCCAGTCCGGTTTCGCTGTCACATAGGACACTCCTTTACGGCTAATGTGTTTCTATCAGAGCAAACTCAGAATATTGAAAATGCTTTGTGGTCGGCTGTTCGGGCAATGGAGGAAAAGGTCACGTTCTCGCGTCAAATGTCTGGGCGGATGAAAAATTACAATTTACAAAGTGCGGCAGCAAAATACGAAGATCACGCCAAAAGCCTGGATGCCGAAGTATCACTAATTAGAGGCATTATTCTCAAGGGCTTTGCCACGAAACGAACCATTGCTGAAGCAGAGGAAGAGCAGCCAGAGTAACTCATCCACGATAAAGTTTTCTTTCCAATGTTCATTTTGATTCCCTATCTCACCATTTTTTATAACCAATTTCCAATCAGAATAAATGGCGACCAAACAGCCGGGTGATTGTAGTCGTCTGAAGCAATCAATTTCAGTTGGGCTTTTTGTAATGCTTCTGCTTTTGTAATGTTAGGTTGAAGCAGCTGGGTGTAAAATTCTTCAATCAGTGGCACAGTAGCTTCATCGTTAATAAACCACAACGTCGCCAGGGCACTTTTGACTCCGGCGCGAACGGCAACGCCAGCAATTCCCAAAGAGGATCGATTGTCTCCTGCTGCTGTTTGACAGGCACTTAATGTTAGCAGTTCTACGGGTTGTTTGTTTGCTATTCTCGCTCTATTTCGTCCGGTAAATCGCAACAAATTATCAATTTGATCGATGCTGATTCGATCGTCAAATCCTACTAGAAAAGTACTTGCAGCATCTACGCCAAATTTGCCGTGGGTAGCAATATGAATAATTGGAAAATTATTCTGACGCAGTTCTATTTCTAAGCGAGATATGGTAAAATCTTTATCTAGGAGTTTGGTTCCTCCCATGATTTTTTGAACTTCTGTTACTTCCGCAGCTACATTGAGCAGGGCGGCAAATGGTGGACGTTCAACGGTTAAGCCGACACTTAAAACTTTGAGTTCGCGTCGTTGTACTGCTTTGCTGGCAGTTAGACTGAGGCTAGGTGTTGTGGCGATCGCATATTTTTGGATTAAAAATTCCTTACCGTCGTGCAATGCTGCCATCGGCACTTTTCGCAAGACGCCATCGTTAATAAAGACAAGTGTTTTCGGCTTTGCTAATTCCAAATCTTTGTCGATCGGACGAATTAGCAAGTTGTAAATTTTTTGGGATTGAGGAAGATATTCTTCGGTAGCCCGACTTTCTAGCAACAGGCGCAATCTGTCAATTTCTTGCTGAAGGATATCTTGCCCCATTGCTACAGGATAACCTTTTAGCTGACCATCGGGCGATCGCATAATCATTTCTGTGCGATCGTCCAGAATAATTGAGTAAATTACCGCTGCGCCAGTGTCTGCTATATTCCCATCCGCTGAGGCATTATCTTTGGCTACTTGCACGCATTCATCGCCAAAGAAGTTTTGCAGTTCTGCTAACTTAAGTAACTCTAAAGTATCTAAAACCTTACTTAAGTTTTTAGTGTAAATCTCCCTGTTATTTGTCGGTTGTAACAGCAGCCCCATCATTTGCCTATAAACTGGTTCTACAGAATCGCGAAAGTCAAATTGCAAGTCTTTATTAGCCGCCAGAATATCGCTGCGAATGCTCTGAAGTGAAACGATCGCTTGTTCGTAATACAAAATTGCTTGATCTGTTTCACCAGTTGCTCTCAGAATACGCCCTGCCTGCCATTGCCACCGATATAAACTATCAACGGCGTTCACCTTTTGGGCGGCAAATTGAGCTTGGCGATTTAAATCTAATGCTTCCTTATATTGATTGGCTTTCTCGTACACTTGTGCTAAACTACCAAGACCAAAAGATTCTGCTCTAGTATCGCCAATATTTCTCGTCACTGCGATCGCATTAGCCAATAGTTTTGCAGCCTTCGCTGAATCTGCATCTACTGCTAAATTAATTAAGGAATAAGCTTTATCCCGCGACTCAGGCATTTTTTCCAGCAACGCTAAAGCTTGGGCACGATTGCTAGTAATGATATCTGAATTAACTGAGGGCGTCACTTTTGGATTCAACACCGTAGCACTTCGCTGTAGCAAGCGATTCAAATTCAGCAAACCTTGTACTGTTACGGCATCAGTTGTTTTTAGTTGAATGCTTTCTTCAAATGCTTGTTTGGCAGCAGCAATATCCTGTTGTGCTAAATCGAGCAATCGAGTTTTTTCTCGCTCATCGCCTTCTAAGTCAGCTACATTAGCTTGATAACGATATCGATCGGCTCGCTTTGCATAAACATTCCCCAAATTGTTGAGCGCAGTTTGGATGTAATTGGGGACTCTTGACTGGAAAATTTTGGAGCTTTCCCCCTCTACCCTACTCCCTTGCTCCAATTCACGAGCTATTTTCAGGCTGTTTTGTTGAAAAGACAGTGCTTTTTCGTAGTCTCCGAGAGCAAAATAGGTATTGGCTAAGCCTCCCATCGCCGCTGCTTGAGTGAGCTTATCTTGATTTTGCTGTGAAATTTGGATAGCAGATTGCAAAAGGTTAATGGCTCGTTTGTGCTGTCCCAGTTCGCTGTAAGCTTGGGCTTGCTCTGCGATCGATCTACCTAGTTCGATGCGAGAAGTGCTAGAGCCTGTTTGCCGATAAATTTTAATTGCTTGCTCCCAATGGTCGATCGCTGGCTCTATTTGTCCAATTTGCCTAAAAGCAGCAGCCAAGTTGCGGCAAACCGCTGCTCGCTCCTGTGGGGTAGAAATCCCGGCAAGGGCTTGTTGCCAAAGGGTAATGGCTTCAGTATATTTGCCAGCTTCATAAAGCTGCTCTCCCCGCTCTACCAACTGGCTTACAGAAAATTGCACATTGGAGATGTCAGATTTTAGATTAAATTCTCTAATTTGCTGAGAGCTTAAATCTGAAACTGGCGTTTTTTCAATATCTCCAGCTTTTACCTGCAATGCGGAACCAGCTGTATCTAGTAAAATACAAAGCAGGAAACCTGCTAAAAATAATAAATTCCAATTAAGCAGACGCCGTAAAATTTTCATTTGTTAGCGGTTATAAGTCAGTTAAATTCTATATTAACCGCTAACACTTGACTTACTGCTTGACACTCCCACCCCTAAAGGCGGTAGGATTCTTGCTTCAACGAGTGACGCAAGCTTCAAGAACTGTTTCCAGGTTTAAGTAGAGGGTCTTCTCTCCACAAGCGTTAATTTCGGTATGCCCTACCGTATTTGTTGTGTACTTATCAGTTCTATATTTTCAAACCACGAAATCGCTAGATTTCATTACGCACCTTGCCAATTTTGTGGCAGAGTCTTTAGGCTGGTGTGAAACTGGAGATTAGACTTACAGTAACATAACATTAATTCCACAACAATGCAATTGTTTTCAATCCTGACTGCACCTAATGGTGCAGTCCGCGCTGTATCCCATCCCTAAAGGGAGTGGGTTTTAGCACGGGAGATCATTATAATTTTCCCGTTCCCACCGAATGGACGTGCTGGTAGGTTCCAAAGGCAGGAAAATGGTCAGCACTTCGCCCTGTTGGGGTCGTTGGCGCACAATCAGTTTGCCCCCCAGTGCCTGGAAGAGATTTTTGGTAACCGTGTGGTTGAGACTCAGACTGCCTGTTTCTGGTTGGAATATCAGGAGTTGACCGATCGACTTCCGCGTTAGTTGAATGTCTGCTGCTTGCGGCACCAGAGCCTTTTCGCACTCAGAACTTACGCCGCCACTATGTGGCTGAAGTCGCAACTTCAGCCGATCGCCCGCTGGCATCACCTCGACTTGGATATGGCTACCGGCGGGGAGGTTGCGGGCGAAATTATCAATCAAGCCGGTGAGAACGCGATCGAGCATTGTCGGATCGCTGACTACCTGGGGCATATGTTGAGGTAAGATCGCATCCAGGGTCTGATTGCGCCTTGAAGCCTGTTTTTCCCATCTCGGCAAGCTTTCCTGGAAAACCTGGGCAAGGGACACCGGCGTGAGGTGAATGGGATTAGTTTCTTTAGTTGATGTTTGTAATTCTGCCGCTTGGAAAAGCAACTCCATGCGATCGATTTGCTCGGTACATTCGCGATCGATAATTTCCAACCGCTTAATAATGTCAGTCGCCAAATCCTTGCGTCTGAGCAGCAGTCGCGTCAGGGTGCGAATCGTTGTCAGAGGCGTTCTGACTTCATGTGCAAATGCCTGCAACAATTCCACATCGTCTGATTTTAGCGATCGGGAATCGGGAATTGAGGATTGGGAAAGTTTTGCGTTTTGAAACTCCTCTGTTTCTGCGTTCCTCTGCTCTCCATCGCCCCGGCGTCCGTCCTCTTGCGGTAGATGTTTCAGTAACAGCCGTGTAAACTCCATCACTGTTCGGTAATCCGGTGCGGTGGGAGGGAACTGTAGAGAAAACGCATCCAGTTGATTGATGTAATGGGGACAAGTCAGCAGTATTCGATTCCTCAGCGATACCCAAGCTTGTTGGACAACCGCTGGATCGAAAGAAAACATAAAAGCCGGTTGATAAGTGGGATCTTCTCCCAACACCATCACCAAGCTGAAACTAGCAGTTAATATTAAACAAAACTGTTCAGCCGCCAGAGGATCGACAGGCAGCAAAGGTAGCAAATTACCATAATTGTGTTTCTTGATCTCGCCCAATGAGGCAGGAGGCAGCTGAAACGGCATCCAAACGCCAGGATTAGCCAGCTGGGTGCTGAAAATCCAAGTTTGGAAGCCAGAATTTATAGATGGATCGCTCAAAACGGCCCCAGGGCCAGCTAAAATCAATCCCTGGGGCATCGGCTCGTCTGCATCGCCCTTATAATTGGGTGTTAAAGTCGATCGCAGCAAATCCTCCAAAGCTGCTCTAGCACCGCACCATTCTTGTTCTGATTTCAAGCGCTGCAAAGCAATTCGACTCTTGGAGGGCTGCTGAGTGTCAGTTTCGGTTGCAGCCTTCCACCTTGTCTGAGATACAGCATCTTGGGCCCCATTTTCTGTACTTTGGGCTAAAACTTCACTTAGCGTTGGCAGTAACCACTTATACACGGATATCCACCCACAAAGACTGCAAGTAACCAGCAGTAATTACAACAATAGTGGAGCTGGACGTTAAACAGCTCTACTACATACGAGGTTATCGGCATTTGTCATCCGACCGGGGTGGTATAACCGAACTTATAGTTCGTAATCTCCGCTATTAAGTAGGGTCATTGGTCATTAGTCATATGATTTCCTTACGCATCGGTTACTTAAAAAATTTGTGTTCTTATTCTTATCTGCGTTTATCTGCGTTCCAGAGTCTTCATCTGCGGTAAAATTTTAACTAACGATGACAACAAACAATTTGAGGATATCACTCATGTACTAACGATGCAAACGGACACGATATCATAGCTATATATATCAGTGCATCCGTGTATATCCCTGTCGTGCCGGTCATTGGTCATTAGCAAACAAATGACAAATAGCAATTCTTCAATTCTTCAATTCTTCAATCTACCCTATCCCTCCATTGATAGAGAGGAACTTACACCTAGCGGTGGATGCTTATTTAAGCTAAAAAACCCATAATTGAAAATGGGACTAATAAAAAAAACATATTTATATTTACGCTTGCTTTTAAGTCCCTTATGGAAGCTCGCGGATGGAGGAAAAATGGTTCAAGGTCACAACAGACGTGCAGTTGGTGTATTTTCTAATCGTCGCGATGCGGAAGATGCTCTCCATGAATTGAGAGATGCAGGTTTTCAGATGGATAGGGTGTCTTTGATTGCCAAAGACGTAGATGGCGACGATCGCTTTAGTGACGCCAACGTGCGGGATATCAACGATGACACCAAAGCTGACGATGGCGCTAAAAAAGGTGCTTTAGCAGGTGGTGCAGTCGGCGGTTTAACTGGCTTACTTGTCGGTCTCGGTGCATTAGCAATCCCCGGTATAGGCCCTGTTATGCTAGCGGGAGCTACTGCAACGGCTCTGGCGACAGCCCTTTCTGGCGGTGCGATCGGTGCAGCTGCTGGCGGCTTGATTGGTGGCTTGATTGGCTTGGGAGTTCCTGAAGAAAGGGCCAGAGTTTACAGCGATCGCGTGTCTCACGGCGACTATCTAGTAATGGTAGATGGCACCGACGATGAGATCGGTCGCGCTGAAACAATTCTAAGTCGCAGGGGCATTCAGGAGTGGGGTATCTACGATCGTCCCGGTGTTGATACCTCTGGCGCCGACTACACTACTGGCGCTGTTGACCGTCGCGATAATGTTGGCAATATCGACGACCGAGTAGTTGTTATCGATCGTCGGGACGAAGTTCTATAGTCTGACAAAGTGCCTGCTGATTGACTGGCAGAATTTTGTCAGTCATTTAGCAATGTACTTGCCCAATTCTATTCTCAATTTGACAAGACGGTGAACATAAATCTTTAGTAGTTCCAAAACGGAAGAAAAAAATGAAAAAGCTAACTCTATTTATCCTCAGCGGCTTCCTAATGTTTGGCGCGGTTGCTTGCGAAAAGGCTAAGACAAGTGCTGACGCTCCTAATAAGACTGGTGAAACTAGCAATAGTAACACAAATTCCAGCGCTACTAATACCTCTGACCAAATGAACAAAGCTCCAGAGGCAGATTCGGTCAAAGCAACCCAGCAGGACGCCCAAAGTGACGTTCGCAAGGCTCAAGCAAATTCTGATATTCGCGCACGAGAGCAGCGCAACAATGTTACTGGGGGGGACGCCGACAGAGCTAATGGCGATCTGGCAAGCGAAGTTCGCAGTAAGCTAGAGGTAAATATACCAAAAGGTCAGATAACAGTTGACGCTGAAAATGGCGCTGTAACCGTAGCCGGAACGGTTCCTACCCAGCAAGACTTAGCTAAGATTGAAGGTTTGGCGAAGCAAATTAAAGGTGTCAAAAGCGTGACTGTGAAGGCAACAGTTGCGACCGCAAAATAAAAGTAAGGCCAGTAATACAGCGGTTTTCAGTTCCCTAAACGTAGGGGCAATTCATGAATTGCCCCTACATCTATGGGTAAGCACTTTGTTATAAGATTGAAGCTAGCGAGTTCATCAAGATTCAAGGTAACAAGTTGCATTCGCAAAACGGTATCAAAAGTATCCGTAAGCGTGGATTCGGTCTGAGTATTCGTCACCGCTTGAGTCTGCTGTTTTCCAGTTTGGTAGGAATCAACTTGATGGCTGCGGGCATTGGGGCTCTAGCGCTCAATCATGCGATCGACATTAATCCCCTGAGTACCAAGATCGCTTCCCAGCGTGGCACTGCTTTCAAGCTGGCTTACATGGCCAATATCCGCACTCAGAAGACAAACGTTCTAGACCAGGTTGCCTTAGATGTTGCCATCAAGGAGGAAATGGAGCAGTTCGATCGCTGGCTAATCGGATTGCATGGGGGTTCAAAAGAATTGGGATTGGGTGCTAGAGCCAATCCGACTATACTAGCCCAACTTAAGAAAGTTGAAGACACATGGCGGATTTATAGACGCACTGTGGAAAATTATCTAGCCGCTACCCCGGAGCGAAGAGAGGAATATCTTACAGATATCAACAATCTAAGCAATTTCATCGCAAATCAGCTAGATAGTTTAGCTAATTTGGTAGACGAACAAATAGCAGACAGCGCTCAAAAGAGTCAATTTTTATTATTTGTGGTGCTGATCCTGAGTTTGCTGACAGTTCCAGTGGCGTTTTTGATGGTGTCTCAAATCCTTCGCGATTTGACTCAAATAACTCAAACTGCCCGCCTGATGGCGAGTGGCGACTTAAATGTGCGGGCAGTAGAGCCATCTAGGGACGAGGTGGGGGTGCTAGCTTCTACACTCAATACAATGGCAACTCAAATTGGCGGCTTGTTGCAGGGTTTAGAGGCGCGAAGCCACGAATTAGAGAATACGTTGGCTTATGTGAGTGCGATTATCGACAATTTGGCAGATGCCCTACTTGTGACCGATCCAGACTGCCGAATCGCACGATTTAATCCGGCTTTATTGGCGATGTTTGGTCTAGATGATACTGATGTGATGGGTAGAGATTGTCAGGTACTCTCTAATCCAAAGGTGGCAGAACTGGTGGAACAGACGCAGGGACGCCCTAGAGAAGTTTTTACGGCCCAGATCGAACTGAGGAACGGTAGGGTGGGTCAAGCTTTGGCAACTGCGATCGCAAAAGATGTTTTGAAGGATGCTGGCAATGAAACGTTGGGTGCGGTGATTCTAATTCGAGATATCACCGTAGAGAAAGAAATCGATCGCATGAAGACCGATTTTATTTCCACTGTCTCCCACGAGTTGCGGACGCCTCTGACTTCAATATTGGGGTTTGCTTCCCTGATTAAGGACAAGCTAGACGAAAGAATTTTTCCTTTGATTCAAGCCGACGATCGCCAAACCAAAAAGATTGTCAACCAGGTAGGGACAAATATCAATATTATTGTGTCTGAAGCCGAGCGACTAACCTCTTTGATCGATGACGTTTTGGATATCGCGAAGATGGAAGCCGGGAAGATTGATTGGCAGATGCAGCCTTATGGAATCGAGGATATTATCGATCGTGCGATCGCAGCTACTTCATCTCTTTTTGAAGGCCGAAATATTGAATTGCTCAAAGATGTTCAATCTGGAATGCCTGACGTGATGGGCGATCGCGATCGCCTGCTCCAGGTTTTTATCAATCTCATTTCCAATGCTATCAAGTTTACAGATACAGGTTCTTGTACGGTGAAAGCCAGACAACAAGAAAATGAGATACTGATCGGTGTGATTGACACGGGCGTCGGTATTGCCGCCGCTGACAAACCCAAGGTGTTTGAAAAATTTAAGCAAGTAGGTGAAACCTTGACAGACAAACCAAAAGGAACAGGTTTGGGACTGCCAATTTGCAAGCAGATTGTGGAACATCACGGCGGCAGAATTTGGGTGGAAAGCGATCTTGGTCTTGGCAGTACTTTCTTCTTCACATTACCTATCAGTCTTCGCATTGCTGCTGAAGTAGAAAAATTGAATATCAATACCATAGTCAGGCAATTGAAAGAGAGTATCGTCCACACAGATCCTTCTCCAGTTAATAATTTTAAAACTATTCTAGTTGTCGATGATGACGCTCACATTCGCGAATTGCTCAGGCAGGAACTAGAAGCTGAGGGGTATGCAGTCCAAGAAGCTAAAGATGGAATGGACGCCATTACTCAGGTGAAAACTACCAAACCAGACTTGATTGTCTTGGATGTGATGATGCCTCAAATCAACGGCTTTGATGTAGCTGCTGTCCTGAAGAACAACCCCCAAACGATGGGGATTCCGATTATTATATTGTCAATTATTGAAGATAAAGAAAGGGGGTATCGACTGGGTATCGATCGCTATTTAAAAAAGCCAATTAACAGAGAAGAATTGCTTAATGATATTGGGATGCTCCTCGATCAAGGAATATCCAATAAGAAAGTTTTGGTTGTCGATAAAGATGCTTCAAATGTAAAAATTTTATCTGAAGTATTGCAGTCCCAAGGATACGCTGTAACGGAGGCTTACAACGGTCAGGAGTGTATAGACAAGGCTTTATCGGTTAAGCCTGATATGATTATTGTAGATTCAGTTTTTTCTGAGCAGCACAATTTGGTTAAGACGTTGCGGTTTGAAAAGGGACTGGAAAATGTCTTTTTTGTCTTACTCGGCAAGAGTAAAGAAGATCCACTTGAATAAGAGTTACAATTTCAAGTATAATTTGTTGGGGGTTTTATGACTAAAAAAATATTAATTGTGGATGATGAACCTAATATCTTGATTTTGATGGAGCAAGCGCTTGAGAAGCTAGAAGACGAGGGAGTAGAATTACTGACGGCGAGAAATGGGGAGGAGGCACTTGAGGCGATCGAGACTGAAAAACCGCAACTGGTTTTTCTAGATGTGATGATGCCGAAAATGAATGGATTTGAGGTTTGTAATACTGTAAAAAATGTTCTGGGAATGCACGATGTTTATATTATTATACTAACCGCCAAAGGGCAGGAGTTTGATAAACAGAAAGGCAATGATGTGGGGGCGGATCTTTACATGACTAAGCCTTTTCGTCCAAAAAGTGTAGTGGAGAAATCCATAGAGGTTCTCGGTTTGTCAAGTACAGATTGAAATAGGATGTAGGGAAGAAAGATTGGCTACCAGTCATACCAAATCCGCAACGATTACCCCCTTTATGTCTATAGGCTGTAGAGACGTTTCATGAAACGTCTCTACAATGTTT
>NZ_JAIQZM010000047.1 GCF_023333595.1 Argonema galeatum A003/A1 | reverse complement strand
TCTGCTCCTCTGCTCCTCTGCTCCTCTGCTCCTCTGCTCCTCTGCTCCTCTGCTCCTCTGCTCCTCTGCTCCTCTGCCCCTCTGCCCCTCTGCCATTCAGAGCGTTTCCTACTCCATTATGAGGCCAAGGAGCGAAAAATAATCAAGCGTCAGGTCATGATTCTTTGATATTTAGCGTAGTATATCTTATGGTTTTATAAGTAATTTTGCCTAAGCGCTGATTTTAAACATAACTGCAAGCCGATATGGTTAGGCTCCTTAAAACTCGACTTTTTCGTTCTCTTTCTCGGTGGCTTTTGCGCTACAAGCGATCGCTCTTCGACACTTATAGCATATTGCCACAAAGACACAAACGCTTTCGACTGGCAATGGTGTCTATAATCGCCATATCCTTGTGGGTGACAATCTCCTCTCTAAAAAAAGAAGAGCAACTGGTGCTGGCAAAACCAATGACGATTCTGAGCAAACAGTTGCCCGTTGCTGTTCCCAAGCCTTCTTCAGGACAACCTAAGTTGCTTATACAGGGCGACGCGATCGCCTTAAACGGTCGGACTCGGCCCGCACTGTGGAGCCAGTGGCAACTAACAGGAAGCCAAAGGGTTCGCATCGGAGTAGCCGATGTCGGGTTAACGCAAACAATCGGAGTCGAGTTACTGAGTACGTGGGATTCAACCAGACAGCCAGTGCAGTGGTTTTCCGAACCCGCAGCGTCACCACTAATTCTTGCTACTTGGCTAACAAACCAATACCGCTATCTAGATATTACCGATTTTGCTCATTCAGCCGGTTGGCAGATAAAAGTTGATGGTACAACACTGCGAATTAACTCGCCTGCCGCTACAGTCAACGATATCCGACAGGACTCGCTCATTGGCAGCGATAAAGAGACGGTAGCACATCGCATCGTTCTGGATCTCGATCGCCCAACCCCCTGGCAAGTCAGTCAAGAAGGTGCCGTACTTACTTTACAAATAGATGGGGTAGCTACCCCATCGCTTCTGTCGCGTTACAATCCCAAACCTCCTGACGAAGTTGCAACCTCTAACCAAGGGTTTCCCCCGCTCGACGCACCAATACCACCGATCTCTCCTCCCAAACCAGGGCTACCATTAAAGATTGAAACAAGTCAGGATCGCACTACCATCCGAGTAGACATTTCTTCCGGTCTACGTCCGCGAATTTGGAGTTTACCAAGTCCCTATCGCTTAGTTATTGACATAGCTCCTGAAGCTATGGTAGAGCGAGATATTATTTGGGCTCCGGGACTGCGCTACAGACAACAGATTCTCAGTTTGGGGACTTCTCGTTTCCCAGTGGTATGGTTGGAAATCAATCCCCGTCAGTCTGTGGCGCTAAGACCGATTTGGGGCAATCGTAATAGTTTGGTGGGAACTGCCCCTTTAATTGAGCAAGCTAAGCAGTGGCAGGTTGCCGGTGCCATTAATGCTGGCTTTTTTAATCGCAATACCCAGTTACCGTTAGGAGCGATTCGTCTTGATGGTCGCTGGCTATCCAGTCCAATTTTAAATCGGGGTGCGATCGCTTGGAATGATGCGGGTGAAGTAAAAATCGGACATCTGAGCCTTCAGGAAACTTTAAATACATCAACTGGCGAGCATTTACCCATTGTTTCTGTTAATAGCGGCTACGTGCAGTCAGGTTTTGCCCTCCATACGACCGAGTGGGGATCGACTTACAATCCCCTTACCGACAACGAAACTATTATTACCGTTCAAAACAATCAAGTAATCAGTGCAGAAGCATTCAGCAAAACCCCTCTGCCTAATGGTATACCGAGTAAAACATCCTTCCCCATCCCGCCTGATGGCTATCTAGTCGTCTTACGAGACAGTTCGGGCGTACAGAAGCTTGATATTGCTTCTGCGCTTGCTATTGGCAACGTTGTAACCCTTGAAAGCTATTCTGTTCCAGCTGAGTTTGACCGCTACCCCCACATTGTAGGGGCGGGGCCAGTTTTATTGCAAAAAGGTAAGATTGTTCTGGATGCTAAAGCCGAACAATTCCGCGATTCCTTTATTAACGAATCTGCTCATCGCAGCGCGATCGGCACAACTACCGCAGGTAATATTTTGATAGTAGCTGTTGGCAACCGCACCGTTGGCCCTGGCCCTAGTTTGAATGAAATTGCCGAACTCATGAGACTTATAGGAGCAGTAGATGCTCTCAACCTCGATGGCGGTAGCTCCACCAGTCTTTACCTTGGGGGTCAACTGATCAATCGAGCCCCTCGTAGTGCCGCTCGCGTTCATAACGGTTTGGGCATTTTTATTGGGCCTAATCCATAGACATTTAAAGTTTTTTTAAAGATAACAATTCCTAGATGAAGAATTGATATAAATTGCCACTATTGAGTGACTTTGCCGTGACAGATGCCAGGTAGATTTTGTTATGTTTAGCTAAGGTTTCGCCGTATTACCGATCCGATCGTTGAAAATCTTCCTCTCTTTTCATATATTTTCACAAAATTAATTCTAGATCGGCACTCAAGGAAAGAAGTCATGGCTCAGTCTCAAGAAATTTCTCAAGTAACCGTGCGACCTTCATCCCTCCTAGCAACACCAAACACAGTTGCAGCAACAGAACTGCGTCCTTGGGGTTCCTTCACTACTTTGGAAGAAGGACGGGGTTACAAGATCAAGCGAATTGAAGTCAAGCCCGGTCACCGGCTTAGCTTACAGATGCACCATCACCGCAGCGAACACTGGATCGTGGTTTCAGGTACTGCTAAAGTAACTTGTGGAGATGAAGAACGGTTGCTTGCCGCTAATGAGTCTACATACGTTCCCCAGTGTACCAATCACAGGCTGGAAAATCCTGGTGTTATTTCTCTGATCTTGATTGAGGTGCAAAATGGAGAATATCTAGGGGAAGATGATATTGTCCGTTTTCAAGACGATTACGCCCGCAACTAGGGGCAGAGTGAATTTCAGATTTTAGATTTAAAGTCTGAAATCTAAAATTCCCTTTGCCCAATGCTCAATGCCCAATGACTTGTTCTTTTTTAAGTCAATGATCCATCTCAGCGCATCAGCAGCCAGTGAAGTAAAACGGCTCAGAGCCAAGCTAAAACAGCGGAAAGTGGCACTGTTTCGGCTCAGCGTTCAGCCCGGTGGCTGTTCTGGAATGTTGTATACAATGGAGTTTGACGATGCGATCGGTGAAACAGATCTGGGTCTTACCCAGATCGCTAGGCGCGATCGGGTTTATGATTGCAATGGTTTGCAAGTGGTCGTGGAAGCTCAAAGCTTTCCATACCTTGATGGCCTCACCTTAGATTACTCAGAAGATCTTATGGGTGGCGGTTTTCGCTTTCATAATCCTAATGCGACTCAAACCTGTGGCTGCGGTAACTCCTTCTCGATCGATCGCTGAAGTACGGGCTTTGTGGCCCAAAAGCATTAACCTATGATGTTTTGTTAGGCAGTTGACATAAAGAAAATAAAAGCGATATAATCTACATTTGTGGTTAATTTAAAGCAGCCAGAAACTGTAGATTGAGAGTTCATGCCCACAATCCAACAACTAATTCGTGATGAACGGCAAAAAGCGCGCAAGAAAACCAAATCTCCAGCGTTGAAGAGTTGCCCGCAGCGCCGTGGCGTTTGTACAAGAGTTTATACAACAACTCCTAAAAAGCCCAACTCAGCTTTACGCAAAGTAGCCAGAGTGCGCCTCACCTCTGGGTTTGAAGTGACATCCTATATTCCGGGCATCGGTCATAATTTGCAAGAACACTCCGTAGTGATGATTCGGGGCGGTCGGGTAAAGGACTTGCCCGGAGTCAGATATCACATTATTCGCGGTACTTTAGATACTGCCGGAGTAAAAGATCGCCGTCAAGGTCGTTCTAAATACGGAACAAAGCGTCCTAAACCAAAGGCGTGAGATGCTTTCATCTTGCGTCTGGCCACTTTTGGAGGCCCAAAAGCAAAAAATGTACTCACTCTAAGCTTTGCCTAAGCAATTAGCGTCGGCATTTGAAATTTCATGGAATTGGCTTAATATGTCTCGTCGTGCTGTCATTCAAAAACGTCCCATACCACCCGACTCGGTGTATAACAGTCGCCTAGTTACCATGATTATGCGGCGGGTAATGAGAAGTGGGAAAGAGTCCGTTGCATCTGGAATTGTTTATGATGCCCTTAAAATAATTGAGGAACGGACAGGTGGAGATGCACTGGAAACGTTTGAGCGGGCTGTCCGCAATGCAACGCCCTTGGTAGAAGTGAAAGCTCGCCGGGTGGGCGGTGCGACCTACCAAGTGCCAATGGAAGTCCGTGCGGACAGGGGTGCAACGTTAGCCCTACGCTGGTTGATTCAATTTTCTAGGGCGAGAGCCGGACGAACAATGGCCAGCAAATTGGCTAACGAGCTGATGGATGCCGCTAACGAGACGGGTAGCGCAATTCGCAAACGGGAAGAAACTCACCGGATGGCGGAAGCAAATAAAGCTTTTGCCCATTATCGGTATTGATTCCCGATTTACCCGCGAGGGCATCAGAAAAGTATAGAATCTTAACAGAGAGTAACGAATTTTTATCTACGGCAATAACCAAAGGAGGTAGCCGTGGCACGTATCGTCCCGCTTGAAAGAACACGCAACATCGGGATTGCAGCCCACATTGATGCGGGCAAGACAACAACAACAGAACGGATTCTGTTCTATTCGGGAACGGTTCATAAGATTGGAGAAGTCCATGAAGGAACCACCGTAACTGACTGGATGGAGCAAGAGCGGGAGCGAGGAATTACCATTACTGCTGCCGCAATCACCACCAGTTGGAAAGACCATAAAATCAACATCATCGATACACCAGGGCACGTTGACTTCACCATTGAAGTCGAACGTTCCATGAGGGTATTAGATGGGGTGATCGCTGTATTCTGCTCGGTAGGTGGAGTGCAGCCTCAATCGGAGACAGTTTGGCGGCAGGCAGATCGGTATAACGTGCCTCGGATTGTCTTCGTCAATAAAATGGATCGGACGGGAGCAAACTTCTATAAAGTTTACGACCAGATCGTCGATCGCATGAGGTCAAATGCAGTACCTATTCAGCTTCCTATAGGGTCAGAAAATGACTTCCAGGGAATCATAGACTTGGTACGCATGAAAGCCTCGTTCTATAAAGACGATCAAGGAAAAGAAATCGAGGAAAGAGACATTCCGGCTGACCTGCAAGACAAAGCAGACGAATTCCGGCTCAAGCTGATCGAAGCCGTAGCCGAAACAGATGATGTCCTAACCGAGAAATACCTAGAAGGCGAAGAATTCACCGAAGCGGAAATCAAAACGGCACTGCGGAAAGGTACTATAGCTGGTACGATCGTGCCCCTGCTCTGCGGTTCGGCTTTCAAAAACAAAGGCGTTCAGCCATTGTTGGATGCCGTGGTTGATTACCTGCCCGCCCCAATAGACGTTCCTCCCATTCAAGGCCAATTGCTAGATGGCAGCCCGGTATTGCGGACCGCCGCAGATAGCGAGCCGATGTCAGCCTTAGCCTTCAAGATCATGGCAGACCCCTACGGTCGCCTAACCTTCATTCGGGTTTACTCTGGCGTCCTCAAAAAGGGCAGCTACGTCCTTAACTCAACCAAAGATAAAAAGGAACGAGTATCTCGCCTGATTGTGTTGAAGGCGGACGAACGGATTGATGTGGATGAACTAAGAGCGGGTGACTTAGGCGCTGCGCTTGGTCTGAAGGACACCATTACCGGCGATACCATCTGCGATGAAAACGCCCCTGTGATTCTAGAGTCCTTGTTTATTCCAGAGCCAGTCATCTCCGTAGCTGTTGAACCAAAAACCAAACAGGATATGGAGAAGCTCTCCAAAGCTCTCAATTCCTTGTCGGAAGAAGACCCCACCTTCCGAGTCCGCAATGACCCCGAAACCAACCAAACCGTGATCGCGGGGATGGGCGAATTGCACCTGGAAATTCTGGTTGACCGGATGTTGCGCGAATTCAAGGTAGAAGCAAATGTCGGTGCGCCGCAAGTTGCTTACCGCGAAACGATACGCAAAGCTGTCAGGGCAGAAGGTAAATTTATCCGTCAAAGCGGTGGTAAAGGTCAGTACGGTCACGCAGTGATCGAAGTCCAACCTGGAGAACCGGGAACCGGCTTTGAATTCGTCTCCAAAATTGTCGGTGGTGTCATTCCCAAAGAATACATCAAACCGATCGAGGAAGGAATCAAAGAAAGCTGCGAATCAGGGATTTTGGCCGGATACCCGGTGATTGACCTGAGAGCAACCCTGGTAGATGGGTCTTACCACGACGTAGACTCCTCAGAAATGGCCTTTAAAATTGCTGGGTCAATGGCAATCAAAGACGCTGTGATGAAGGCTTCGCCCGTGCTGTTGGAGCCTATGATGAAAGTTGAGGTGGAAGTTCCCGAAAACTATTTGGGAGATGTAATGGGTGACCTCAACTCCCGTCGCGGTCAAATCGAAGGAATGGGCTCCGAACAGGGAATTGCCAAGGTAACCACTAAGGTACCGCTGGCAGAAATGTTTGGCTACGCTACGGATATCCGGTCTAAGACGCAAGGCCGGGGCATCTTCTCGATGGAGTTTAGCCACTACGAAGAAGTGCCGCGTAACGTGGCTGAAGCTATCATCGCCAAGAGCAAAGGGAACGCATAACGATTTTAGATTAAAGATTTTAGATTTTAGATTGAATTGAATCTAAGATCTAAAATCTTTAGTCTCCAATCGATAATCGATCAAAGGAAAAGGAACATCTAAATTCATGGCACGCGCAAAGTTTGAACGGAATAAGCCCCACGTCAACATCGGCACGATCGGTCACGTTGACCACGGCAAAACAACCTTAACAGCGGCAATTACAATGACCCTGGCAGCGATCGGTCGCGCGAAAGCCAAGGGCTATGCTGATATTGATGCTGCTCCAGAAGAAAAAGCGCGGGGGATCACCATCAACACAGCCCACGTTGAGTATGAAACTGAAAACCGACACTATGCCCACGTAGACTGCCCCGGACACGCGGACTACGTGAAAAACATGATCACTGGTGCCGCTCAAATGGACGGTGCCATTCTGGTCGTGTCGGCGGCTGATGGCCCAATGCCTCAGACGCGGGAGCATATCCTCCTAGCCAAGCAGGTGGGCGTCCCCGACCTAGTTGTCTTCTTGAATAAGAAAGACATGGTGGATGACGAAGAATTGTTGGAACTGGTGGATTTGGAAGTGCGCGAACTATTGAGTTCTTATGAATTCGATGGTGACAATATTCCCATCGTGGCAGGTTCGGCACTGCTGGCGTTGGAAAAAATGACGAAAAGTCCCAAAACCCCACGGGGTGAGGATGAGTGGGTCGATCAAATCTACGCTCTGATGGATGCTGTCGATGCCTACATTCCCACGCCAGAACGGGAGATTGACAAGCCGTTCCTGATGGCAGTAGAAGATGTGTTCACGATCACGGGTCGGGGTACAGTCGCCACTGGTCGGATCGAGCGGGGTAAAGTCAAGGTAGGCGAAACAGTCGAGCTGGTGGGAATCAGAGATACTCGCAGCACGGCTGTCACGGGTGTGGAAATGTTCCAGAAGACTCTGGACGAAGGAATGGCAGGAGATAACGTAGGGCTGTTGCTTCGGGGTCTGAAGAAGGAAGATATCGAGCGCGGTATGGTGCTAGCCAAGCCGGGTACGATTAAGCCTCACACTCAATTTGAAGGGGAAGTGTATGTACTGACGGAAAAAGAAGGTGGTCGGAAGACTCCATTTTTCGCAGGCTATCGTCCTCAGTTCTATGTGCGGACAACAGATGTAACAGGTACGATCAAAGCGTTCACATCTGATGATGGCGCTGAGGCGGAGATGATCATGCCGGGCGATCGCATCAAGATGACGGTTGAGTTAATTAACCCGATCGCGATCGAACAAGGTATGCGCTTCGCTATTCGCGAAGGCGGTCGCACTATTGGTGCGGGTGTCGTTTCTAAAATCCTGAAGTAGAAGCGTCTCCAAATAAATAAGGAGCAGAAAGCAGATGCCTTTCTGCTCCTTTGGCATCCTTCTTTGAACTAACAGGGCATTTCACTAGCATTTGCCCTTACCCACTACTCAGAACCTAGAAAATTTAAAATGGCAGCACTTCAGCAACAAAAAATTCGTATTCGTCTTAAGGCTTTCGATCGCCGTCTGCTCGATACTTCTTGCGAGAAGATTGTCGATACAGCCAATCGGACGCAAGCTACAGCGATCGGCCCCATTCCCCTCCCCACGCGCCGGAAAATCTATTGCCTTCTGCGTTCCCCTCACGTAGATAAAGATTCGCGGGAACATTTTGAAACGCGCACTCACCGCCGTATTATCGACATTTATCAACCTTCTTCTAAAACTATTGATGCCTTGATGAAACTCGATCTGCCAGCAGGTGTGGATATCGAAGTAAAACTTTAATCGGCGCATTAGTAAATTATTTTCCATCTAAGCCTTTTAGGATTATTTCTAAAAGGCTTATTTATTGATATTTCTTGCTTTTTTATAGTGCAGATCGGCTAAAGTAGTTAAAGAAGCGCCTTTACTGACTGTACTATGGCACCCTCTTCCTCAATTGCTGTGCGAGAGCTTCCTCTTTTCCCGTTGCCGGAAGTCGTTTTGTTTCCAGGTAGACCCCTGCCGCTGCATATCTTTGAGTTTCGCTACCGAATCATGATGAACACCATTCTGGAAAGCGATCGCCGCTTTGGGGTATTGCAGATGGAATCATCCGGTAACCCCGCATCTGTTGGGTGCTGTGCCGAAATTATCCGGTATCAGCGTCTACCGGACGATCGCATGAAGGTCTTAACTTTAGGCCAGCAAAGGTTCCGCGTCCTAGAGTACGTTAGAGATAAGCCCTACAGAGTTGGTTTGGTGGAATGGATTGAAGATCGACCTCCCCAGAAGCAATTAAATTCTTTGGGGTCAGAGGTGGAACAACTGTTGCGAGATGTAGTTCGTCTTTCGGCTAAGTTGACAGACCAAAATATTGAATTACCCGATGACATTCCCAGTCTGCCCAGGGAATTATCCTATTGGGTTGCCAGCAACCTCTACGGTGTACCAGCAGAACAGCAATCGCTGCTAGAAATGGAGGATACCGCCGCCCGACTCGAACGCGAAGCGGAAATTTTGACTTCCACCCGCAATCACCTGGCAGCTCGCACTGTACTGAAAGATACGCTCAAAAGCTGAAAATTACAATAATTTTACAAAAACCGAGTTTCTCTAATGCTCTAGAAACTCGGTTTTTATGGAGCTAGCCTGGGGGTCGCGTTTCCTGGTTCAACCGATAGAAACCATACCAATTTAGCGCTGCTAACCAAGCCACAGAGAGCAATCCTGCCAGACTTAAAGTTAAACCGCTATACGGTACTAATAATCCTAAAACTGGCAGAACTCCTCCCGCAATGGTGCTAATAAAAGCGGCAAGGGAAGCACGCCATGTTCTTCCCAGTCCCCAAGCTAAAACTAAAAGGAATGGTGAAATTACTAACCAAGCTAATTGGGGATTTATCACTCGGCTAAAGTAAGTCAAAGCTAGGATACAGGCAAAAAAGACGCCACCTGCGATCGCTACATCCCGTAAACTCATCGGTAGGGACAAATACAGCAACAATAACCACCACAGAAATAAAGCGGGAGCCAATATTAGCAAACGCGGTAAAATACCTGTATTTTGGACTCGCTCTGTAGCAGTAAAAACGCCAAATGGGTTTTGGACGGAAACATTATCATCAAATATCCAAGTGTATCGAGTACCTTTTTCTTCGACCTTACTTTCAGTTGGCACAATACCGCTAGCAAAATCAGCACCAGAGAAATTTGCCAGCACGGAGAGGCGAAAATTCGACAATAATTGTCCGTTAGCATTATACACCCAGCGTGGGGAACCTTGAGCCTTATATGTTACTCGAAAGCTTGTTTCTTTTGCTGGCGCAATACTAAACGGAAAACTATATTCACCAGGATTAGTTGGGTTTAGCCTTGTAGCGTTTTGCTCTACCTTAAAGTTTTGCAGTAATGAGTAACTGCTAGGAGGAGATAATTCAAAGAAAAAATTTTGAGTTGTATCTAGTAGGTTAACAACTCGGTAGTCAGCGCTAAAGTCTACCAGATAAATTCCTCGTCCTCTCTTTTGCGGATCTGAGGTTTGGTCGATTTTAACCTGAATTTGAGATCCGGCGACTGATAAAAAGCGGTTGCTCGTGCGCGTTTCCTGTACCCGCACGATTCTATTACCAGCTTGAGTATTATAAGAGTAAGGTTCTTGAATAACGTAACGTATTTGAGGTGCTGATTGTTCTAACCTCTCTCCAGAAACGCTTTCGGCAATTTGAGAAACTCGCGCTTGTTCCCAAAAGTGATAACGATTAGCTAAAGTTGAACAAAGAAAAAAACCTGTCACTACCAGAGCGAGAACTAAGGCTCCATGCAATTGCATTCGCAGTAATACCGAGTAGCCTTCTAACCATTGTCCGATCGCAATCCCTAGTTCTGGTTCGTTTCGTCGGCCCGAAAAGTTGAGTAAGGCAAGCACGATTCCCAAAAACCCCACTATGCCTGCGATAAAAAAGAATATGCGACGTACCCTTGACCCAAATTCTATCAGTTGAGTTGGCTGTGTCAAATCGGGTAAGCCGGGAATGCCTTGAGCAGCTTCAAACATAATTTAGATGTTTACTCAATAGGTAAAACACTATAACTACCAAAAATTTTCAAAGTTTCACTGTAAGTTATTAACTCATCTAAAGCTGCTTTCACAAATGGTTGAGTGGCGTCAGCTTCTATATCGATGAAAAACAGATATTCGCCGAGCGATCGCTTTGTTGGACGCGACTCAATTCGACTCAGGTTAATATTTCGTTTTGCGAACAGTTGCAGCGGTTTGACAAGCGCCCCTGGTAGATTCGCCGGAGCGCTAAAAGCCAGGGAGGTGTGACTGCCTCCGGGAGATGGTTGTAAACTTAGCACCCAAAACCGCGTGTAGTTACTCGAAAAATCATTAATTGGGCAGGCAAGAATGGGTAAGTTGTAGATTTCGGCAGCTCGCCCTGAAGCGATCGCTCCAGCCGTCCCATCCTCTTCCAAATACTTTAACGCCTCTGTAGTTGAATTCATCGACACCTGTTGAACCGAAGGCATAAACTTGTCCAGCCACCCCTGACACTGAGCTAGAGCCTGTGGGTGGGAATAAACTGTCCGAATTGCTTCTAAATTGTCCGCAGATGATAGCATAGCATGGCAAATCGGCAACACCAAAGCTTGTTGAATTTGCAGAGTATCCAGTCGCCACAGCGTATCCAGCGTCATAGATACACTGCCCTCAAGAGAATTTTCCACCGGGACAACAGCTAGATGAGCTTGCCCATCAGCCGTTGCTTGGAGTGTTTGGGCAATGCTGGGATAAGGACACAAAAAGCATTTCTGGCCTTTTTCCAGACTCAGCCAATTAGCGTAAGCTAGGGCAGCTGCTTCAGCGTAAGTGCCAGTTGGCCCCAAGTGTGAAATAGATATACTCATAAAGTTCAGATCTCAGTTTGTTAATTTTTATCAACAATACGGCGTAAACTGTTCCTTTTTCATTACCGTGTTGATGCCTTTGGTAGAGGCGGAAGCCATAGATAAACCTGTTACGATCGCAGACAGATATCATTGCTATACAGCCTACTATGAGTGGCTGTACAGCAATGATATGATTAAGACTTCCAAGCGGATGTTTTAAGAACTGTAACGGAAAATTAATTAATAATCATACAAAACAACCTTCTGTTTCCTTCTACCCATGCAAACCCGATTTGTCGCTTCCCAATCTGTTGAAATTGTTGTTCCAGAGCAACCGATTCCGATTAAGCATTATTTGCGTCAGCCTCAACGTCTCGTGCAAGCGCTGGTCGAGTCAAGTCGGATTGAGCAGCTGGGCGAGGAACTTTTTCGCCTGAAAATGCGCCCCCTCAGCTTTATGATGCTGACGATTCAACCCACTGTAGATATGCGGGTGTGGACAGAAGGCGACGGTATTGTCCATTTAAAGTCTGTGGCTTGTCAAATCCTGGGCATGGAATACATTAACCAACGGTTTGCACTTGACCTGAAAGGACGGCTGTTTCCATCCCAAATCAACGGAGTCACTTACCTGAAGGGGAAAGCGGATTTACAAGTGCAAGTTGAACTACCACCTCCATTCTGGTTAACCCCCAAGCCAGTGCTGGAAGCTACTGGCAACGGTTTGCTTAAAAGTGTATTGTTAACGATTAAACATCGGTTGATGCACCAACTGCTGTTGGATTATCGCAAATGGGCGAGTGCTACGGCAAATACTGCTTCTGCTCAAGCACCAGATCTAGCAGGTCAGTCAGACTTTGCTTAGCGGCACGGACGAAAAGAACGCCGATGCCAGCGTGAAGGGCCATGCTCTTGTAGAGCCTGTATATGTCGCGCAGTGCCGTAACCTTTATTGGCATCTAAACCATATTCGGGGTATTTGGCGGCCAAGCGAAGAATTAGCTCGTCTCTCCACACCTTAGCCAGAATACTGGCAGCTGCGATCGCTACCAACTGCTCATCACCCTTCACGATCGACTGTTGTGGCATCGGCAGGTCTGGAATAGGCCATTTACCATCAACTAGGCAAAGAGTCGGCTGCACCGATAGCCTTATTACAGCTCTCTTCATTGCCAACAAGGATGCCTGAAAAATATTGAGCCGGTCAATTTCACGGGCAGAGGCCATTCCGATTTGGTAATCTAGCGCCATTGCCCGAATTCTAGAGGCAAATCGTTGTCGCCCAAGGCTAGTTAGTTGTTTGCTATCTTTAATACCGGCTGCGGCAAGTTCGCCTAATGCGGCATCGGGTAAGATCACCGCAGCCGCAACTACCGGGCCGAATAAACAACCCCGCCCTACTTCATCGACCCCTGCAACTATTCCCGTAGGGGGGAGTGGGGGACAAGGGAGACAAGGAGGACAAGGGAGATTTTTGAATGAGTGACTTTTGAATGAGTGACTTTTGACCATTTTATTGGTTGTTCTCACCGTCCGTGGCTGAGGAGCGACGGCGACGACGACGCCGTACCATTAAAGAATCGGCCCGATCGGATTCGCTGGATGTCATGCCTACATCATTAGGCTCGGCAGGGAAGTCAGCGGTATCTGTGTCTTCGTTTTCTCTCTTCGAGTCTGAGTCAAAATTTTGCTCAGTTGGGAAGCTCGGAACTGTTCTGTCCGCCTCTGTACGATCGACATCACTTCTGTCCGTACTTGGTTGTGCTGTTTCATAGTCAAAATCTTGCTCAGTTGGGAAGTTCGGAACTGTTCTGTCCACTTCTGTACGAGCGACATCACTTCTGCCTGTACTTGGTTGTGCTGTTTCATAAGGAATATCTTCCTCCGCTTGTCCCGGCAACTTGACGATCACAGTTGCGGCTTTGGGATTTTTAAGCTGCCGATTTAAACGCACAATCGGCGAGACGCCCATAAACGCATAAACTTGCTGTTCCTCTGGCGTCATTTCTACAGAAACTATCTCTGGAGGTGAAGTTTCTGGCTTAGCAGGTCGCTCTATCCGCGATGGATCAAGCCGGATGGATTTCGGCCCTGTTGACGAAAACGGCTTTGAAGTCGCCGGTTCGGGCTCGCTCATCCATTTTGGATCGATGCCCGGTTGGCTAGCTGGCGCAGTGGAAGGCATGAAAGGACTCAGCTTGCCAGACTCTTCTTCTGGGCGTTCATTTTCATCACCAATGCGGCGACGACGCCGACGGCGAGAATTATTTGCTGCACCGCTTTCCTGATAGCTGGGATGATTCATAACATCCACGTCTAGATCCGAGCCGGTCGCCAGATCGTCTGCGTAAGGGTCTGTTTCCCAGTAGTTTTCTTGTTCAAAAGAGTCGCGTGGAGCTTCCCCTTGTCCGTAGGGTGTGGGTAGCACTGGACGACTTTCTGACGAACGGTAATCCCCCCTTAAGGAAGGCATTCCAGAACCGTCTGGAATGTCTTCTACCGTTGGAAATGCGCTCGAGCTCTTTGGCAGGGACGGGCTTAAAGTCTGGGAAGCCGATTCGCTACGATAGGACGACCCAGCGACAGGAGGCAGTATTGTTGATTCGCGATCGCTCTTCGGCGCGGGTGCTATTATCCCCAGGGGAGCGAATTCACGGGCGGCGGTTTCACTGGGCAAATGCACTAGATGGCCCAATCCTCCACAGGTGGAGCAAGGACGACCGAATAATTCGTAAATGTTTTGGCCTTGCCGTTTGCGGGTCAGTTCCACTAAGCCAAGTTCGGACAGTTGTGCAATCTGCGGCCTTGCTTTGTCGGCTTTGAGCGCTTTATTAAAGTGTTCTAGCACCTGCAACTGGTCTCGCCGGGAATCCATATCGATAAAGTCAATGATAATTACACCGGCAAGATTACGCAGGCGCAGCTGACGGGCAATTTCGGTAGCGGCTTCGCAGTTTGTCCAGAGAACGGTTTCCCGGGCTGTAGCCGATCGAGTGAAAGACCCAGAGTTGACATCAACAACCGTAAGTGCTTCTGTTGGCTCAATGATCACATAGCCTCCAGAGGGGAGATCGACTCTAGGCTTGAGAGCTTCTTTAATGGCAGCATTAACGCGGAAGTATTCCATCACCGGCTGACGATCGCGGTGATGGTCAATCAAAACCCCTTGCGGTGCCTTTCCGACACTCCAACTCATTAATTGTTGCTTCACCCGCTTGACGCCAGTGTGCGAATCTACCACAATCCGATTCACATCCTCGCTATACATATCTCGCAGTACCCGCTGGACAAAATCATCATCCCGATTTAGCAGTGCAGGCGCTCGCGTTGAGATCGCTTCTTGTTGAATAGCCTCCCATTGTTTTTGCAGCGATTCTAAATCTTCAATAATAGCTTCTTCCGGGCGATTTTCAGCCTCTGTTCGCACCAGCAAACCCATACCTGCCGGTTTTAGCAGAATAGCTAAGGCTCTCAGACGGTTGCGTTCGTTTTCGCTTTTGATGCGCCTCGATAGATTTACACCCCGACCAAACGGCATCAGCACCAAATAGCGCCCTGGTAACGTAATGTTGCCAGTAAGTCTGGGGCCTTTGTTTCCCGTCGGCTCCTTCATTACTTGCACTAGAACTTTTTGCTGGGGTGTCAGCAGTTCTGTAATTGCCCCAGCAGTGCGTTTTAACCGCAGTGGCCCCAAGTCAGATACGTGGATAAATCCGTTGCGATCGGGGTCTCCAATGTTAACAAAGGCAGCGTCTATACCAGGGAGTACGTTTTCAACAATGCCGAGATAAATGTCACCTACTTGGTGGGTTCCGGTAGCAACAACTAATTCTTGAATTTGATCTTCGGAAAATACAGCAGCGATGCGATGCTGCTCAGCGATAATTATTTGCTTTGGCATTCAAATTCCTCAAAAATTAGCACAAGATAGCAGCATATAGACCTGCTTTAAAGCACAGATACATCAATCATTAGCAAATTTCAAATTAAAGAAAAAGGGAAGATTTATCTTGAATTAACAATCTTCCCTTTTTCAATCTGAAATTAGAAATTGGTCATTGCCGCCTTTACAAAAGTCTGAAAGTAGTCTTCAACCGTTAAGCTGTGTAGTGCCCTTCTAGGTCGATTACGCACTAAAATTTCCCTTTTTAACGAATAGCAAAAGTCAGATGTACTTACGTACCGCATCGGTTGGGTTATGTTTCGCCACATCATAATATGTCGAGTTTTTACTCGCGTCCAATACGCTTTGCTACCTAGATCGACCGGGGAATCAAGAAGAGAGGATGTGTTTTAAATCGCCACGTTCAGGTGCTGACTGCTTATCAGAGCTAGGTCTTGCTCAAACCAGTTGGCTTCTGGTTCTTTACAAAGCCCCAAATTCTATTTGGGGGTCAGTCATATGTCAGAGTATAAAAGTTTATTCCTCTAACACCCCTCTTGTTAAGGGGAAGCAGCATCAAACTCTGCCCGAAGCGCTGAAAAGGGCAAAAGTAAAAAGGCAAAAGAAACAAAGGAGTAACTCTCGCTACGTTTCTACCTTTTAATTTTTACTTGCCTGTTGGGGATGTTCCCCTGTACTCAAGCATGACCAAATGTTGTTTGTAGAGTCGATCGCTCGCAAGTGGGATTGCTAGGGTCTCGCGCCGCTGCGCTAAAGTCGCCCTGACTCCTATTTTTGATTAACTCTAAATGGGATCTTATCATATTTTTGTTGAGTATCTCATACCACGATCGGGTTACTACAGGTTTGAACCTGTAGGATGAGGCTCAAGCGGTGAGAGTGGAGCAGTTGAAATTCACAAGCATTGACTTGTTCCAACATATAGATGACACCATCGGGTCGTAGCAGGCTACCGTCATTCCGACAACTGCCAACATAGCGAAGTACACCAGGTCGATCGATAGGAGAGTTACCCTCCTGAAACTCTAATTCAAATAAGCTAGAGCGCAAATTCACCATTTGCTTCTTGCCCGATTTGCTCGTCTGCTCCCACAAAATAGCGTCACTGGCTAGAATCGCCTCAATCCACTTCTTCCACCGATCGCTCGAAGCATCGGCAGCAGCAGCCACCGTAATCAAATACTCAACTTTCTCCAACAACTGAGCGGACGAGGGAGTTTTCAGTTCAACTTCCTCAACCCGATAGATCGGAATATTACCGGGGATTTGGGTGACTAGCCTTGCTTGGAAAGTCGCCACATCCATATACTCAGTTAACTCAAAGTCTACAATCTCACCGCTGCTGGTAGCTCCCAGAGGGAGCGCATTAGCAATGGAAATGCGGGGAGAAGCATGAAATCCATTGGTAAAAGCAATGGGTAAAGAAGCTCGCCGCACAGCGCGATCGAACAAGCGCGCTAAATCTAAATGGCTCACTAAAGCCATATTACCCAGCTTACCAAACCAAACCCGCAAGCGCTGCACCCGTTCTTGTTTCGGCACAAAATGTCCCACAAATTCTGGGATGGGTGGAGGCTCGACAACAACATTGTGACCGAAATCAACCCCGCAGACACCGCAGTGGGAACAGCCCTCAAACGAGCAATCTGGAACCGTTGCCGCTTCTAGGGCTCGTTGCAGGTCGGCTTTTAGCCAGTTTTTATCAATTCCGGTATCGATCCGATCCCAAGGCAGAGGTTTGTCAAGGCGATCGGCGATCGGTGATTCTCCCCCACCACCGATCTCCCCCACTTCCGCCTGGCGATATTTCCAGGTTAGGTCGGATTGGGCTATAGCTTGTCCCCAAGCTGCAAAAGCGCGATCGGCGCTATCAAACCAGGCATCCATCCCTGCACCCAATTCCCAGGCGCGACGCAGTACAGATGCCAAACGGCGATCGCCCCTTCCTATAAAATCCTCCATTGCCGAAATCCGAACATCCGTGAAGTTGACCTTCACTCCCCTCATGCCGCGAAATTCCGATCGCAGCAGCGACTGCTTGCGTTCAAACTCAGCGGTTGAGACGGAATGCCACTGAAACGGCGTGTGAGGTTTGGGCGTAAAGTTAGAAATCGTCAGAGTGAAATTAAGCGCTTTCCTACCTCTTTCCCTACATTGCTGCTGTAGCCAGCGGACTGTTTCCACAATGCCTAAAACATCGACATCGGTTTCCTCTGGCAAACCAATCATAAAGTATAACTTTATTTTATCCCATCCCCGGTCAAAACCAGTTTTTACACCCCGCAGCAGTTCTTCGTTGGTCAGTCCTTTGTTAATAATGTCCCGCATCCGCTGAGTGCCAGCTTCAGGAGCAAAAGTTAGTCCACTCTGCCGGTTACCGCCAAGGATATTGGCAATATTTTCGTCAAATCTATCTACCCGCTGACTCGGTAGGGACAAGGAAATATTTTCGTCTTTGAGACGATTTCTAATTTCCATCCCCACTGCCGGTAGAGCTAGATAATCGGAACAGCTGAGGGACAACAGAGAAAACTCGTTGTAGCCAGTAGCCCTCATTCCCTGCTCTATAGCCTTTACTACTTGCTCTGGTTCTACATCTCGCGCCGGACGAGTTAGCATTCCTGGTTGACAGAAGCGACAACCGCGTGTACAGCCGCGCCTAATTTCAATTGTCAGGCGATCGTGTACAGTCTCAATATATGGAACCAGTCCGATCGAATAGGCAGGCATGGGAGTCGCCACCCGTCGCAAAATCCGATCGGGAACATCCCGGCGATTGGGATGAATTGACCCATCGGGGGCCATATCGTAGAACTGGGGAACATAGACGCCCGGTATTTGTGCCAAATCGAGCAGCAATGCTTCTCGACTCAACCCAGCTGCTTTACCTTCTTCCAGCACTAAGCCAATTTCAGGCAGTAGTTCTTCCCCATCTCCCAAAGCAAAGAAGTCGAAAAAGTCGGCGTAAGGTTCGGGGTTGGATGTTGCTGTCTGTCCACCAGCAAAAATCAGCGGGTATGGGGACTGGGAACTAAGAAGTTCTCCTCCTGCTTCCTCTGCCCCTCTGCCCCTCTGCCCCTCTGCCCCTCTGCATTGCCTTTCGCGCCAGGTGAGCGGAATTCCAGCCAAGTCCAACATTTCTAGAATGTTGGTTGCTCCGAGTTCGTAGCTAAGGCTAAAACCCAAGATATCAAAATCTGTAAGGGGGCGACGCGACTCGACGGCAAAAAGGGGAGTAAAGGTCGATCGCAGTTTAGCTCCTAAGTCGGGTGCAGGTAAATAGGCGCGATCGCACAACTGTCGCGGCTGGGTGTTTAAGATGTTGTAGAGAATTATATGCCCCAGGTTAGATGCCCCGACTTCGTACACTTCCGGGTATGTCAATACCCAACGCACGGTTGCCTCATTCCAAGGCTTATGCACTGCTCCTAGCTCGTTGCCCAAGTAACGCGCTGGTTTAAGAATATCTGGTGTTAGTAATTCTTCTACTGCTACTGCCACGATAAAACTCTGGTTTGATTTAAGCGACAAGGCATTTGTAGTGTGTCTGCCCTATCCATTCATCATACTTGCTGTTATCGCTGACAAGGTTGGGAAGTTAAGATAAAAATTTTCTACACTTTTGTCGGCACAAAGCCTGAGCCTGATTCTATGGCTTTGAGGTACAAGGTATGTTAAAACTTTTTTATAAATGCAACGCTTTCAAGGCCCTTGCTTTATCTTCGAGGCCAAGGCTCCGCATTCCCCAGTAAAAATCATTTATTTTTCCTTCATTACGATCTTGGGGAATGCGGAGCTACTACAAATACTAAATATTGGGCAAACGGAAGCTCCGCTTTTTCATGCCAAAACTCTGCTTCAACCCCAAAACAGGTCAAAAAACAGGTAAGGCACGGTCAGATTTTTGCTATCATCCTCAACTATCGATCGAAATTGTATTGATGGTATATGAGCTAGGCAGCCAAATTTGTTGCCAACAGATCTATTGTAGCTTCAAAAACGGTGCGACTTTCAAAAATCTCAAACACTCTGTCCAACTGAGTCAACTCAAAGATAATCCGAATTGAAGGTGAAAGACAACACAGACTAAATCTCTGGTTTTGGCGCTGCGCTAGAGTTAGGGCAGAAACCAATACCATCAAGCCAGCACTGTCAAGGGATTCTACGTCCTCCATGTCAACCAGCACTCTAGCTTTGCGCTCGGAGGTAATAGCTGCTGTTAGGTGTCTTCCAAATTCAGGTGCGTTGGCGGCATTGAGATGGCCGTGAGGTCTAACAAGTGTAATTTGCGAAGATGCTAGTGTTGTCTGCATGATTCAATCTCCCTTAACCAAAAATAAATATCTCACTGTATGCCTTCGACTTTATATGCTAGCTGTCAGTGTTGACCACTCTCTTTAGGCATTTTTACGGAATCTTCATCCAACATGGGTACTTTTATGAAGTTTTGAGGAAGAAGTCTGGCTTAAAAGTATGCAAAGATACGGAATTGCCACCCCGATCGCCCCAGCCAAGCTAAAGCTGAGCCAGTATTTTCACGGAGACAGCCACTGCATACAAACAAGACTGGCCTGTAAATATAAACCTAGCTTATGTCTAAAGGATGAGTTAATACCGATCGCATCCTCCGTGCGATCAGTATTAACTAATAAAGTTGTAAAAAATAGTTGCACCCTAGCTGCAAAAGCCCTTTTCTTGTCTACAGCAGTTAAAAGCTATTTCCGGAAACCTGGAAAATTTGCTATTACTTACTAAGGGGGTCAACGCAGCTCTTTGACCAAACAACCCCAAATATGCTTGAGCAGACAAAATACGGATATGATTCGGCACTATGCCAATACCAGTCCGCTGGGCTACAACCCAGTAGTTATTTAAAATTAAATCATAAATTTTATAAATATCGCTGTGAGTAAGATCACTGATGGTAAAGGTTTAAGATCACTCGCGGCTAGAAATATACAGCAGAAAATTGCAATATAAAGGAGTTCTGCCCACCAACCGTGGAAGCTAAAAACGTGATTCGTCAACTTGTAGAAAAAGCTCTCTTTATCCGGCGATTGACTCCCGATATTGAGGATGAAATCAACTATGAACTGACGCGACTGGGTTACATCTCAGACGTTGATTACGAAGCGTTGGAACTATTGATGGATGAGATGGATGCCGGACGAATTCAGTTGGTGTCTAGCTATTAAGATAGTACTCTTCTATCTTAATGGCTAAAATATAAAATTATTTTGGTGGGCTAACCAAACTTGGCGGACAAAATCCTGGAGTTGTTGGTGTGCCATTTGGCTACTGTCAGGTTGAGTTTTTGATGCCTGTAGGTAAGTAAAAAGCGGCATTACTTCAGTATCAAGAGCCGCTCGGAATAAAATAGAAGGCCAGAGTAGATCCGCGCCTTGACGCATATCATACAAAGTGGACTGGTCTCTATGGGTCTGGCTAAAGGATTCAGGGACTACTAGCATCAAAGGGCGAGCCCAACACATCTGGCGCGGACGCACAATTTGAATGACTTCTGCGTATAGGCGCGTCTCCTCATGCTCCAAACAGACTATTTGGCTGGGCTGAAAGTCAATAGCAGAAATCATCGCTGCTTGCTCCACAGGACAAAACTGTATATTTTGCTGCCTACTTATTGTAGTAGGCTCCTGCCAAACCTTCTTCAGTGCGATTACGTAGGGAAATTTTGACGCGACGCTTTACAGATCTGTATGAGGTCGTAAAGCTCGATCGCGCTGGGGTTTCACAGAGCGGCTATTGGGAATTGAGTGCATAGCCCGATCGGCCTTGTTATTCATTAGGACTTATGCGATCGCCCCCCTAGCCCCCCAGATTTGGGGGGCTAGGGGGGCAAAACCTTCGTTTTTGCGTAAGTCCTGTTCATGTCGCTTGCCAGATCGATCGAGCAAGTTTCTCTAAAAATTGCCATTTAGGTGGCTAGATCTGAGATTCGATGGTATAAATAAGTATTAAGGACTATAAAGCGAAAACCCAAATCGTGCCTTTGGTTACTTAAAACCGTATAAAAAGCCACAAAGTTGGCAGCAAGCTTAGGTAAGCAACACCTAAGAAAACTTTGCATTTTCCATAAAATATCGGATGTCAAGGATATTCGGTAGTCAGTCTAATAAATCTGAATGAGTTGCTTAATTTTATCGAATTTAAGGAGAGGATAAAGCAGTGTCTATCGAGACCCTTGAAAAGCGTTCAACGTCTCGTAAACTTGCGCCTCGTTATCGGGTGCTACTGCATAACGATGACTTCAACCCGATGGAGTACGTGGTGCAGGTATTGCTGACAACGGTGCCAAATCTGACCCAGCCTCAAGCGGTCAGCATTATGATGGAAGCTCACAACAGTGGGATTGCCTTGGTGATTGCCTGCGCTCAAGAACACGCAGAGTTTTACTGCGAAACGCTGAAAAATCATGGTTTGATCAGTACTATTGAACCTGAAGAGTAGCCAGAAATAGGGGTTTTTTGGAAATTAAACTCGTTAACTTAGCCAGCTATCCCGCCCATATAAGGCTGGCTGTGTTTTTGCTGACTTTACTGCTGCTGTGGTTGCCCCTGGCTGCCCCAATTTACTTTTTGGGCAATGACAAGAACTTGGTGACTATCCTGACAATGGGATTGTTATTCGCCGAGTTTCTTGTGCTGCTGAGGATTTGGGGTAAGAATATCTATCGGCAACCTCAGTTGCTCAAAAGCTATGGTTTGGTAAGAACGCGGAAAAATGCCTTAGAATTTCTCAAAGGGCTGAATATTGGCCTTTTGTTCACCCTCAGTCTATTTGGACTGGAAGGACTGTTAGGTTGGGTTGTTTGGCAGGATTCAGATCGATTACTCAAGATAATTATAGAAGGATTTATCAGTGCTTTGGGTGTCGCTTTTGCCGAAGAGTTGGTATTTCGAGGTTGGTTGCTGGATGAGTTGCAGCGAGATTATCGTCCCAATACAGTTTTATGGGCTGATGGAATTATATTTGCCAGTCTGCATTTTCTGAAGTCCTTTAAAGAAATGATTCGCACCTTGCCTACATTTCCGGCGCTGTTGCTGCTGGGGTTGACGTTGGTTTGGGCGAAGCGCGGAAGCAAGGGGCGTCTGGGGCTATCTATTGGATTGCACGCGGGGTTAGTTTGGGGTTATTACATTATTAATGTAGGGCAGTTGGTAAGATTTTCTAACCGTGTTCCTGAGTGGGTAACGGGGATTGATAAAAATCCTTTAGCTGGGGTGATGGGGTTACTATTTTTGGGTGTTTTGGGGTTTTGGATGAGGAAACGGGCGAAGGGATAGAGGCGCGAATGTCTACAGCGGGCTACGTCAACGCATTTTTCCAAAATCACTTTCGTCAAGACAATCTTTGCAACTCTTCTCGGAGTACGCGACGTAGAATTTCTGCCAAAGGTTCTTTGCGCTGCTGAATGTATTCGCTTAGGGCGTTGTTAATTAGGGTTTGGTAATTACCGCCACCGGCTGCGTTGACTTCTGCACGAAACCAAGCTAAAATTTCATCATCAAGGCGAATTGTAATGCGTGTTTTACCAGGGGGTATTGGGTCAATAGCGCCTCGTTTTGCTTGACTAAAATCGTATTCTTCTTTCATTTATTCATCCTCATATTGTTGCTGTTTCTAAATTACTTATGCCTGAAATAATTCGCATAGCTAAACCTAAAGCTTCCTCAGTTTTTGCTACAAGTTTTGGACAAGTATCGTTGTAATCAGCTTGATTGCGAAAGTCGCGTAGACGCAGCAATTTTTCTTGGATCGTAACTATTGGGAAATTGCTCATATTTTTAGTTTAACGCAAGTTGGTAGTTAGATTAAGTAGGGTGCGTCAGTGTGTTAAAATTAGGGAGTATTCAATTTTGGGGTTTGACGCACCCTACAATTTAGATCTGCATTTTTTTACCGCAGATGAAAGCAGATGTAGGCGATAGCCTTCCTGAAGGGTACGCGGATGAACGCAGATGAAAATATAGATAGGTAAAACAAATGGACTGGGGAGAATACATCCATTCTGACCCAAAAATTCTGGTAGGCAAACCAGTTGTCAAAGGAACTAGGCTATCAATTGAGTTTCTGCTGGGGTTATTTGCGGTTGGATGGACAGAACAGCAAGTTTTGGAGAATTATCCTTCTCTAACTCCTGAAGCACTGAGAGCAGTTGTAGAGCGATCGCAGATACGTCAGCGTCCGCTACCTTAAGTCGAGTATCCCCGAAAATGTACCAAATAACCGCATGGGTATCAGCGACAGCACGTAGCAACTAGATATCCTCCCTTGGGAAGTTTCCCCATTCCTCGCGACGTGCTTCGTCAATTTCATCTGCCGAAGGTGCTTGTCCGAGATCCGCACACAGTCCCCATAATGATTTACTGGGAGTAATTTGATGAGAAACTAACTCGCTTTCTATATCAGGTGCTAATTCCTGAATCAAACGCACCTTGTCCACAGGCGAAAGCTGTTTCGCTAAGTTCAAAACTTCTTGTAATTTCACAACTTTTTCCCTGCAACACTAATAGGAAAAGTATGACCCAAACGCAGACTTAGCATAATCCATCCTTCTAAAGCATCCTGCAAATCCTCTCTACAAGCTTCTAAAGTTTGGGCAATGCCCACCTTACCTAATCTTCTGTTTTAATATGCTCCATCTCAGGTAACTTCAAAGGAATTTGAATCTTTTGCGGTAGCGGCTCAACCTTAGCCAACGCAGTACCAACTAAACAAACTCCTACTAAACTAACACCAAGCAAATTGGCATCTTCTAATTCAGCACAAAGAAGATTTGCGCCAGTCAAATTCGCGCCAGTTAAATTTGCCCCCCGCAAATCTGCTTCTTCTAAATTGGCATTACTTAAAGTAGCGCCTTGTAAATCTGCCTGACTCAAATCTGCACCTTGCAAATTGGCACCGCTGAGATTGGCACCCCGCAAATCTGCACCGCGTAAATCTACCCCTTTTAGGTTTACGCTCATCAAATTAGCACCGCTCAAAAAAGCACCAGCAAAAGATGCTTGAGTTAACTTTGCTCCCATCAAATTAGCGCCTCGCAGATTGCTTCCGCGCAAGTCAGCACCAGTCAAATCTGCCTGCATCAAATTAGCACCCAACAGGGTTGCTCTTAAATCGGCTGCTGTTAATTGAGCGCTCAATAAATTAGCTCCCTCCAAACGAGCGCCTTCGAGTTTGCAACCGCTCAAATTCGCCCCAACTAGGTTAGCGCCAGCTAGGTTAACGCCCCGCAAATTACTGCCTGAGAGGTCTTCATCTTCTAAAATTGCTCCAGGCAGTTGTTTAACTTTCCCCGCACGAATGGCTTCTATATCCATGAATTTTATTAAGTACTGGTTTCTTGATAACTTTTGGATTCAGCAGGCAACGGAGGATTGAGTAACCACATCCCAGATGTTACTTTGGGTGGTGTTATTGGTAAGTTTAATCCCTGTTGCAAACCCATCACTAACAATGTCAAGGTTTCTACTAATTTGGGGTCCCAACGCTCATTTGCTTGCGCCTGACATTCTGCCAAAGCTTGAGAGAAAATTTCCTCGCGGCTGAGGTTTTCCGATCCTTTTGCTAATTGGTTGACGCGATACTCAAAATGTGCTGTTAAACCCAATATTCTCGATTCTAAAGGAATGGCATCATAGCCCACACCAGCAGGAGTTCCGCTACCATTCCACCACTCGGTTTGATGGGTGATAATACTCGCTACCGCCTGTAGTCTCGGCATCCCACGCAAAGCCTGCACACCAGGTTCCAAATGGCAACAAGGTGCTTCTTCTAAATCGGTAACCGCTTTTACCCCTAAAGGAACTAATCCGTGCAACAAACCTGCTAACCGCAGTCGTTTCAATTGCCAAGCGGGGAGATCCAAAAGTTGCCCCATCACTTCTGCCAACGCGGCTACTTCGGCAGTTGCCATCGGGTTGCCGGTATTAGCTAATTCCATTAATTGCGCCATTCGCACAAAGGCTTGCAACTCGTTGGAAACTAAATTTAGATCCAACTCTTCGTGATGGGATGCAGCTATTTCATGTGCAGTTAAATCTTCCTGACTGTTATGGAGATATTCCACCACGCGGGATACAATTTCACCCAGATTGTCTTGTTCGGCGTTAGCAGCTTCGGCGGTAATTTCTTGCACTTGCGCGGTTAAGGTTTTCTGGAGTTCTGGGTTGTAACGATCGATGTGCGCGATCGCTAATTCTACCGTTTCCAACACTAAACCGGGCTCAAACGTCCAAAACCCGTAAAATTTGCGCTCTCTATCTTCCTCTGGTGGCCCTTCAGGCCCGTAATCTGCTGGCGATAACTCTTGACAAAGTACCATCGCCGTGTAACTGGGCGACAAGATCATCAAATGCCATTCTTGCGCCACCGGGTCAACTGTTTCCAGTCCCACCAGCGCTACATTAGACAATTTGCTTGTCGGGTGTTCTTCAAAGCCGCTATCCGGTGCCGCCATAATTACAATTTGGCGAGACTTTTGGGCTATTTCGCCATATCGTTCCGCCTCTTGCAAATACCATTTGCCCCGTTGAAATGCCGTAATCATTAACGCCGCCGTGTTGGAAGTTAAAATACTATCTTCCAGCGCGTGACATAGGGCAACCAAAGTGTTTTTGTAATACACTCCAAAACGCAACGGTCTTTGTCCCGATTTATGGGCATTCGCCAGCTGTTGTAAAATTGAACCTTCTAACATGATTTTATTTAACGAACCACGAAGACGCAAAGGACACGAAGGAAGAGAGGAAGTTTTTAGGTTTTGTGGGGAGAGGGCAAGGCATCTTGCCTGCCTCTTAGTTATGACAGGCAAGATGCCTGTTATAAAAGATGTTATTAAACAGTTACCAGCTGTTTTTCTTTTGATTCAATAGATGCAGTAAGGGCTTCTTCCAAGTCAGCACAACCCAGTTTTTCTTCTAAAATCCTTATCACTTCGCGTCCGAAATCATTAGGATTTTGACGCCATGCCTGGAGGCAAACTTCGCCAAAGAAGGAACCAAGCGGTTCTGGATTCCAGAGTAATTTTTTGGCTGTCCACGGCATTAAGCTCATCGGATCGTAACCTGGTTTGATGATGTTATTTTCAAAGGCATATTCTTCTAAATGGGTGTGCGGTTGCAATCCTATGAAGAAGATAGCCGGTTCGACTTTATCTGCCCCAAATATTCGCTCTAGTTCCCGATGATAGGCAACGGTTTGACGAATGGTTTCCGGGCGCTCATCAATGACATTGAATGAGTAGTTTACCGAAACGAGGTCGTTAAATCCAGCTGCTTTCAAGTCGCGACAGTTTTGCAAGACGGTGCGGAGGTTGTAACCCATTCGCATTTTCCGCACGAGTTCCTGGGAACCGCTGGTGATACCGATTTCAAAGTAATTCATTCCCGTCTTTACCATCAAGTCGCACAACTGGGGTGTCAAGTTGTCTGCCCTGATGTATGCTGCCCAGTGAATATCTTCCATGCCAGCATCAAGGATTTTCTGCAATAACTCTACAGCATCGTCGATAAATTTACGAGCTGGGATAAATTGGGCATCGGTAAACCAGAAGTTGCGAACTCCTCTGTCGTAGAGTTGCCGTATTTCTGCGACGACTTCCTCTGCGGGGTTGATGCGTACCTGTTTGCCTTCTATGACGGTATAGATGCAGTAGCAGCAGTTGTGAGGGCAACCGCGCTTGGTTTGCACGCCGATGTAGAAGTCCTCTTCTTGCAGGTAATAGCTAAACTGAGGCCAGATGGTTTCTATATAGTCGTAGTTGCAGGCGGTTTTTTCTATGTTAGTGGGAAGTTCGTGGATCATGCGATCGCGCGGCGAAGTCTCTCCCACGATGTAACAGCGTTCGTTTGTAAGATCCTGCCCACGCAAAACTTTTTCCAGCAACGCCTCGCCTTCTCCCACTGAAACTATTGTTCCAGATGGTAAGCTTTTACCGAGCTGCTCGTAAAATACGCTGACTGCACCGCCACCAACTACCGTTCTGGCTTCTGGATTATATTTCTTAGCACGTTTTAACCCTCGTTTAATTAATCCCAGGTTACGCCAGAGTTCTGTATAGTAGGCGGTAGTGACGCGCAGACCTCCCATAGCTCCCCGCAATCTGATCAGCGGATTGGGAGCGTAGTAAAACTCAAAGGCGTGCTGGAGTGGGTTCCCGCCTCTGCCTCCTACTGGGGCATAAATCTGAATATCCCGCCAGGAAAATACCAGTAGGGTAGGTTTGAATTCGTCTACACAAGCATCCAACGCACTGGCAAAATCTAGGGGTGGTACTGTTCCCAGGTCGAAAATGCGCTGTCCAACTTCTGGAAACAGCTTGTGTATATGGTCGGCTAAGTAAACAACCCCGATCGGGAAAATAGGATTGCAGGGTAAGCGGACATAGAGTATGCGAGTTTCCGTCATGGGCTTCTCTATTAAGGATTGCTATAACTCTACTTAGAAGCAAAAGTCAAACAGGTGCTAAGAGCCATTGCTACCTGTCGTGGCCTTCTAAGAAATTATGATTATTTTCATATAACTTTACGATAACATCAGGTTTTCTCAGCGATAGAGTAATTCCGCTGAACTTTTACACTAGGCGTAGGGCTCGCTTGGCTAGCATAGCAACTGATTTGCTGAAAATTTAGGTTGCCTCGCCCTATATACCAGCAGGCTGCACTGCTGTCAAGCAGTTTGCCGCTATTAGATTTGAGGCTTTTGCACACCTCAAATCTAATAGGACTAAAGCCCCTGTCACACTCAAATCGACTTTTAGGGTGCGTCAGAGGAAGTTCTACAACGATTATCGAGAGTGGAAGGTTCTGACGCACCCTACCGTATGTGCCAGGGGCTTTAGTCTTGTCTAAACTACTTGGTTCATCAGTAATGTAGATTACCAACTTTATCTCTATCTTTAGACATAAATTTCCTAAATTGGCTGAGTTGGTATTCGGAGTTACAGCACGCTGGGATCGGAGATGTTACATTTTTTAATGTAACCAAGTTTGGCACACATCTCCTTAGCAGTTATGGCTCAAATTCTTGATCCCCTACCGCCTAACTCCAGCAATGGCATTCTCTGCTGCTACGTGAATGCGACGAGTAAGGTTCAGATCGCCAGGATAAGCAATATTCCCAACTGGTACTTTGAGCGAGTTGTTTTTCCAGGGCAACGGCTCGTCTTTGAAACCATGCTAGAGGGGGTGCTGGAAATCCATACGGGTATGATGGCAAGTGCCATTCTATCAGACAAGATATCTTGCGATCGCTTGCGGCTCGACGAAGAACCCCAACACGAAGTCGCCCCCAGTCAAAAACACCCAGCCGAAAAAGATAAAAACCCAAACAGGGAAGGAATTAAGAAAAATGTAGAGATAACGCCATCTTTAACAACTCTGGCTTTAGTAGCTGTAGGCTAAAATACGATTTCAAAAAAAGCTTCAAAATAAAAGTTTTGTTCTCTGTCTTCTGTGTTAGTGACATTAGAATTCGGGCGGGAAGTTTTTGTCTGTGAGCGATAAATTATCAGCCCGAATGCGAAAGCCCCTACACTTATTAGGATGGTTCCGCCGCGCCCCTCTCATCTTTCTTTTTTTTGGAAATAATGAGGGGGGCGATATCCCTTTTTTGTGCTAGGAATGGCGTGAACTACCCACACTATAATCGCTTCGATTTAGTGTGGGCTTCTAACATCACAGAAGAATGCCTCAGAACAGACTTGCGTCCCATCTTTGGTCTTACTTCCCCTCCGTTAGCAGAAACGGCTGTTCCATCCGTCTGTAACATCCTGATGCCCTCTGCTCTAATATTTGTTGCTGCATTATCATCGCGGTCGTGACGAATTCCGCAATTAGGACAAGTCCACTCCCTAATATCAAGTGGTAACTTATCAATCTGGTAATAGCAATTAGAGCAGAGCTTAGAACTGGGAAACCAACGGTCAATTTCAACCAACTTACCACCTTTTTTCTCTAGCTTGTAAGCCAGGAAATTAACAAAGGTTCCCCATCCAACATCAGATATGGCTTTAGCTAAATTGTGATTGCGTACCATGCCTTTGACATTAAGATTCTCTACTACGACAACTTGGTTTTCATTGACGAGCTTTCGTGAAAGCTTATGTAGAAAATCCTGACGGGATTTAGTTACCCGTTCGTACAATGCGGCTACAGTCTTTTTGGCTTTGTTCCTTGAATTACTTCCTTTCTGTTTTTTAGCTAGTTTTTGTTGCTTGCGTTTGAGGTTTTTCTCGTGTTTGACTAGATGCTTGGGGTTGTCATACTTGGAGACTTTACAACCATTGCTTGTAATAGCAAAATGGGTTAACCCTAGATCAATCCCAATCACTTTACCGTCAGTTGAAACGGCTGGATTGTCGCCTTCACTCTCCGTCAATATTGATGCAAAGTATTTCCCAGAAGGCTCTAAACTGACCGTTACGGTTTTAATTGTTCCTTCTATGTTCCTGTGTAGCTTGCCTTTAACTTTGCCAACTTTACCTGGAAACTGAACAAACCCATCAAGTACCAAGACATTTTGAGGATACTGAATTGATTGCTTACCATGCTTTGACTTGTAACGCGGGAACCTAGCACGACCTGCAAAAAAGTTTTTATAGGCAGTTGTTAGGTTGAGCGTTGTTGCTTGCAAAACTTGGCTATAACATTCAGACAACCAAAGTGTTTCCTCGGCTTTCTTGAGTTTTGGTAGAAAGGCATTGAGTGCTGACTGACCAAGGCTTTTACCCGTTTCTTTGTAAGTCTCAATTGACTTATTTAGAGCATAGTTCCACCACCATCTGGCACAGCCAAAGTGCTGAGACAGTAGGGCTTGTTGCTCTAATGTTGGATAAAGTCGAACCTTGATGGCAGTATGCAGCATCTCATTACCTCCTTACTGTATTATACACATTTCAGTAAAATATCCACAAAGATAAAGATTTGGAGATTTCCCTACCTACAATCTCCCTGCCTTTCATCCCGCCGCTAAACTGGGTACAGTTATAGCGGGGGACAACAGGAGCGAGTAGTTAAAGGCTCTTTGGGAAGCCATTGGTGCGCTCGGCACTTGATTCCTAGTGAGAAAATAGGGTGAAATAGCTTGAATTTACCTGATTTTGTTTGGTTGTGGAGAATCGCCGCTTGGTCTATGGGATTTTCCCTGGTAGCATATTTCCTGCTGGCTGCTAGCGGCATTTGGATGTTCTACCTTCGCCGCACAAGGCTAGAGCGACCTAGTTGGTTGCAACCTTTGCACTATGGGATTGGCGGTACAATGGTAGCTCTGGTATTACTGCTCCTAACTATCGGTATCGTCGGTACTTTGGGTCACTATGGCAGCTTGAACCACTCAGTACACTTACCAGTTGGCTTGGCAGTAGTAGGATTAGTGTTGCTTTCGGCTGGAAGCGCCACCCAAATAGGTTCCCAGCATCCTTGGGCTCGATCGTTCCACATCGGCACAAATATAATTTTGTTGGTCGGATTTGCCTTGGTTTCGCTGACCGGCTGGATTATTGTCCAGAAGTATCTACCATAAGACAAATCAGTACGAGATGTAAATCTACTTAAAGATTTGCGAATATCTTTCCTGAGATCGATCGATCTAGGTGAAAATTCAGTAATAATACTGAATAAGTTCTCCTAGAGATGAAAAAAAAATGTCTTACTCTCCTTTGGCATCAGGTTTCTTTATAGTGGGCGCAAACGGTCAGCCGGTGGTAGAAAAATCTCGACAAGGTAATTACACGATGGTTTTCCTCAACCGCGCTGACGCGACTAGCTATCGTCAGCGGATGTCTGAGGTTCATCGTGTATCTGGAAAAGATTACGCGATCGCCGCTATGCCTATCCATCAAGTCCAGCGGTTACTCAGTCACGCTAAAGTCCAAGTCTGCGTCATAGACAACTGGGATAAGGTTGTTGCCTAAAAACATCCAGTTGCTGATTGAAGTTTTACAGCGAAAAAAGTATTATTATATACATAATCAAGAGAACATTCTGTGTTAAGTAATCCTGTCGATCGGATCGACACTTCCTCTGATGAATCTGGGCCATCAGTCTTCCGTATTTCTCCTTTAATCCGGCTGACGCTTTTGTGTTTGTACGTAGCACTCACGATACCCTTACCTTTTTTGGCGAAGGTGACGGCGGCAGCTGTACCGCCGATTTTATTGTGGGTGGGGATAGGTCTGGGTGCGATCGCACTTTATGGCGCATTAAGCGAACGAGTAATTTTAGATGAGCAAGCAATACAAGTAACTTATCCCCGCTGGGTTCCCCGTTTGTTTCGTAAAGGTTGGTCGTTACCTTGGACAGAAGTGCAAGAATTAAAATGTCGTACCACAGGTCAAGGGGGACTGGTTTACTATTTTGTGAGTAAATCCGGGAAAGGATATTTGCTACCTATGCGTATAGTTGGTTTTGCTCAGATGGTTAAGCAGGTAGAAGCTAAAACGGGTATTGATACAACAGATATTCGTCCTTTGGCTCAACCCTGGATGTATTTAATATTATTGGGCGTTACCCTAATACTGCTTTTAATTGATGGTTGGACAATTTGGACTGCACTCCATCTATAGACTACACTTCTTTGTTAAATGGTATCCGCACAAATTCCCATATTAAAACTGATGCAGGTGAGCTTAAGGGCACCTGTGAGTTTACAGTATTTACTCAAAAATATTTCTTTTGAGGTATTTCCAGGCGATCGCATTGCCATTGTCGGGCCATCAGGGGCTGGAAAAACTTCACTACTGCGACTATTGAACCGACTGATTTCGCCCAACGATGGTTCAATTTATCTAGAAAATCAGGACATCCAGCAAATCCCCGTCATCCAGCTACGTCAGCAAGTCACCCTAGCACTACAAGAACCCAAACTTTTGGGGATGACAGTTCGAGAAGCAATAGCCTATCCCCTGCTGCTACGACGCTTGCCACCACAAGAGATTCAGGAACGAGTAGACTACTGGATAGAGCGGTTACACATACCAGAAGATTGGCTAGAGCGAACGGAGGTACAACTTTCAGCCGGTCAGCGACAATTAGTAGCGATCGCTCGTGCCTTAGTAATTCAACCTAAAATTTTATTATTAGACGAGCCAACTTCCGCGCTTGACGCCGGTCGTGCATCCCACCTCCTACAAGTGTCGATCCGGTTGGCCCAGGAAACTAAAATTCCGATTCTGATGGCTAATCATCAGTTAGATCTAGCACAGCAGTTTTGTACGAGAGTCTTGCATTTGCAACAGGGAGAACTCGTTCAAGACGTAGAAGCCGATCGTCTTGACTGGAACAAGCTGCGCGAAACATTTATCCAATTGGAGCAGCAGGCGGTTGATGAATGGCTTTGAAACGCAAAAGCACTTTATTATTTAGCCCGCAAAGGCGGGCTTTCTCCGTGTAGCCGCGACTTCAGTCGTCAGGCTTCTACCCATAATTATGATGTTTTTGGGGAAGGGGGGTTTCATCTAACTCAGATCCGTACCCTCTAAGAAACTCAGGATTAAAGCGATAGCCCACATTGCGAACTGTTTGAATTAAGCTGGGTTGGCGCGGGTCAATTTCGAGTTTTTTACGCAGCGAGAGAACGTGAGTGTCTATAGTGCGGGGGTTATCGATCTCATCGGGCCAAGCTCTATGTAACAGTTCCGAACGGCTCAGCGGCTGTCCGCCAGCTTGAGCCAAGACATAGAGCAAACTGAACTCTTGCGGCGTCAGATCGATCGAATCTTCTTTAAAGCGGACGCGGCGTTGCACCAAATCAATTTTCAGATCCCCATAATCCAGGTAAGCGGGTGGAATTGCCATTCGGTTGCGTCGCACCAGCGCTTCAACTCGCGCCAAGAACTCTTGCATACCAAAAGGCTTCGTCAGGTAATCATCTGCCCCAGCTTTTAACCCAGCGACGATATCCGCTTCAGTGTTATGAGCCGAGAGCATCATAATATACGGCTGTTGCTGCCGTAGCAGCCACCCGCAAAACTCGGCAGCATCCCCATCGGGAATTTCCGAATCGATGATTACGAGTGTAGGTTGGCGCAGATCGAAAACTTCCCTCGCCTGATAGAGGCTAGCGGCTTGATAAACCCGGTATCCTGCCTGCTGCAAGTGCCAACCTAGCAGCGATCGCAGATGCGGATTTCCCTCAATAATTTGAATTCCAACTGATTCCACGGAGGCTTGCTTTCCTTGCCCTTATTAAATCTCACGTTAACAGAGCCGTTTTGACTAATTTGTAACGATCGCTACCCTGGACTGGACTGTATTTTTATTGCTTACCATTCCATTGTGGATACACGCTTGTTCCTCTGGGCACTCCCAGGCCCGATCGTCTGTCCTTTTTACCTCCGAATAAGCCAGTTGATCCAGCTACAGAGGTAAGGACTTCGCCGGGATATCGCTAAAATAAAGGTAACGTAGCGATCGCACACCTCACAATCTAATTGTAGGTCGTGTAGATGAAGTCAAAGCTGCGCTAGCGCCCCAGCCGACAAAGCCACAATCAAAAAAGCTTTTGCCGACAGGCGTAAACTTAAGTAGACACCAGACAAATTGAAGACACTATCATGCTTCAGGACACTGAAACTATCCGCCACTACCAAAAACTTACCGACGCCCTGGTCGAGATGTGGCATCGCGGCTATAGATACGATAGTTTGCGGTTATATTTGGACGGCTATTTAGCTGCACTGCGGCATACCAACGCAATTGAAGCATACCGCATCCATCGCTTAGAGGAGGAAGCAACTCGTTACATATACGATCGATCGAACTTTGAAATTCCACAGACTCAACCGCAATCCGACTACTACTGATGCTTTTTTAGTATTGGCATCGCTAGGTTATCCGAAAAAAGTTTTCAAGTGTTGCCTGTGGATAATACTCTTAAACGGTCTACAGGTACCAAATTCTTAGTTGTCTGTTACAGTGTTTATCTTTTTTTATTCATTTTTGTGAAAATTTCATTTATAGCAAAGTGCTGAGTGCTTCGGCTTTAGTGCTGAGCTTTGTAGGTTGGGTTGAGGTACGAAACCCAACGCATTTGTTCTGTTTCGCTTCACCAAAGCCCAACCTACAAAGAAATGGGGCTCTTTCGGAGTTGTAATGCTTTTGTTCAAAAAAATAACATTTTTATTCCCCTGCTCCCCTGCTCCCCTGCTCCCCTGCACAAGCGCTCAAATAGCATAGTAAATAAGGAAGAGCCAATTATTAGTATTTGGGGAGATAGCATATCCCAAGAGCGCATCAAGGAAAAATCAATGATTTTGATTGGGAAATGCTTCGCCCCTACCTCCAAGATAACGGAAGGGCTTTTGCTCTAGGATGCTAACGCAACTTCTACCTTTTGCTGTAACTCACCCTTTTGATACAGCTCGATCATAATGTCAGAGCCGCCGAGCAACTCACCATCAATGTAAACCTGGGGAATAGTCGGCCAATTGGCATACTCTTTAATTCCCTGACGAATTTCCTGATCTTGTAAGACATCAAAAGTTTCGTAGGGAACACCCAATGTATTGAGAATCTGCACCACATTGTTGGAGAAACCACACTGTGGCATGAGCTTGTTGCCCTTCATGAACACTAAAATTTTGTTCTGCTTTACCAAATTGTCAATTCTTTCTTTGAGTTCCGGTGTCATAATTCTTCACTGCCTTCGTGTAAAGTGAGCGTAAGCGCGATCGCTTTGTTGTCCAGTATTTTTTTAGCGCAATTGTGGGTTAGAAAATACTAAGGTCACCCTACGCTTGGTAGTTAATCGAGCGTTATTCCGCTTCAAGCAAACTAATCGGGGGCTTACTGAGCCTGGGGAGTCGAGGTTTTCAGAGCCAGAGCGTGGATAGCTTCTGAAGACATCGCTTGTCGCAGCGCACCGTAAACCATCTGGTGCTGTTGAACAAGCCCCTTGCCTTCAAACAAAGAAGAAACCACCGTCACTTGATAGTGATCGCCGCCGCCGGTCAAGTCTTGAACCTGAACCAGCGCATCAGGCAATTCCTCCTTAATCATAGCTTCAACCCGATCGGGACTAATCATTCCATTCCTCTCGCTTAAAAACGGTTCGCTCTTTGTTTTAAATCTAGTTTAACTATTGAGCCGAAGAAGACGGCGAGTTATTGCCAGTTCTGGGGTAAGGCGAATCCACAAACCCCAATTCAAATAACTGCTGATAGGCTTTTTTCCCCAAATCGCGAGTCGGGTTTTGAGAGCGAATAATCTGAACCAGCAATGGCACAGCCAATTCAGGCTGATTTTGCGCCCGGTGTACCAGTGCCAGCTGATAGGTTGCCTCATCCCGCATTTGCGCCGTTTCTACTGCCTTGCGCCGTTGGGTATCAGAGATGCGGTTGTCGATCCCTGAGAAACTGCCAGCTAACTCTTGATAGAAGTTAGACAACTGATTGAAAACTTGACGAGCGTCCTGGAGTTTCTTCATAGCCAAAGCATAGTTTTGAGCCGAAACGGCGCTACTGGCTTCAGACATGAGACGCTGCCCGCCTTGGAGGCTAAGTAAACTATTATCCTGAGTTAGGGGACGCAGCTCGTTCGTGTCTGTCCCTTCCAAAGGCTGGACTTGATTGGGAGCAGCTGGCGGAGAAGATTCCTGTGCTTGGACGAGGAATGGTGCAAACACAGTCAAAGCTGCCAGGAGAGACAGGAAAGTGAAGCCGTTGACGTGGAGTAAGCGAACAGATCCAGAAACTACCATGAACTAGGTTTGCGTCTTAGCACAAACAGGATAAATATTTACTTCGGAGTATATTACCATTCCCAGGCAAAAGTGGGTCGGTATCTGACACAACTAATTTAAACACAGTTTTTATGCTAGCTCTCGTGCAGCATCCGAAGAGCAGTTTCCAGATCCGCAGTCAAACGTTGTGCCGCTTTTTTCACGGTTTCGGTGCGGTAATCGGCCACATTAAAAGCAGAACCGATGCTGATTTTAATATCGCAGCCTCTGTGGGGTATGGATTTGCTGTATTTAATGCTTATGGGGACAATTTTTATCCCCAAGCCAGATTTGCTCGCTTCTGCTTGTAGGGCTATACGCGCCAATCCAGGTTTAAGCGGGTGGATTTGGTTATCAAAAAAGATGTTGCCTTCTGGAAACAAAACCAGGGTTTCCCCATTTTGCAGTAGCTCAACTCCATGCCGCAAACTGCCGATTCCCGGATGCTCGGTGTCAACCGCGAAACCTCCGAAGCGGCGGACAAACCAGCCTTGGAGTCCTGTCATTTCATTAGCCGAAACCATAAACCGCAGATCCCGCCCGGTAATATCCCGACCCGCTGCATAGGGCACCATAAAGGAATCCCAGCGAGAGCGATGGGTGGGCGCTAGGATAACTGGCCCTTCTGTGGGTAAATGTTCCCGACCCGTCACCGAAATCTCACCGAAGTAAAACGGTAAAATAATACGACGCCCCAAGGGATAAGCCAACTGACTGAACCAAGGCGCAACGCGAGAGGTAATAGTAGTTACCTTTGCCGGTGTTGAAGTTGCAAGGGTTTGTGCAGAAGAGTCGAGCGGGATCGTCATAGGGAAGGTTAGTAACTACATCGAAGCATCTTCAATTCCACCGTAAATTTTCTGTGGCGAGTTGTCTTCTATTAAAGGGACAGTTCTACGGGTGTCATTAGTCCGAAAAATACATGAGCGTGTTCCCAGGCAAAATCTGTGGAACGGTAAAAAGTAACATAAAGGCTTTTTGTCTTTTCACTTTTGCCTTTTTTGTGCAAACCAGGATTGCAGCTGGTGGCGACAGGCAGATTCTAAGATCCCACCGAGTACGGATAAGCGGTGATTGGAGCAGGCGCTATCGGGAATATTGGCAACGGTACGAATTGCGCCAGTTTTGGGATCGTCTGCTCCATAAACTAACAGACGCAGCCTAGCTTGGACGATCGCACCCGCACACATGGGGCATGGCTCTAGGGTAACGTAGAGGGTGCATCGATCGAGATGCCAGTCTTGCAGAGCTTTGCCAGCTGCCCGGATAGCCAAAATCTCCGCATGGGCTGTGGGGTCAAACTCCCGCTCTTTGCGGTTTTCTCCTTCTGCTATTAAGTTACCCTGACTGTCAACGATGACGGCTCCTACAGGCACTTCTCCGGCGTCACCGGCGGTTTGTGCCAGTTCAATAGCTCTACTCATCCATTTTCGGTGAATTAGATAGGCTGGGTCATCAATTGGCATAGGTAAATATTGCCCTCAGACTGAAGTCAGATGGCTCACAAACTCTTGTCCGCAAGGCAAGGACTAATTACACAGCAGGTTGGGTTAGCAAGGAGTCTAAGTTGCCTTGTGTATCCAGCTGATAGATATCGTCGCATCCACCGATGTGCTGATTATTGATGAAAATTTGGGGGACTGAACGGCGTCCGTTGGCCCGATCGGCCATTTTGTTTCTAGCTTCCTCGTCGCCGTCGATTTTGTATTCGGTGTATTTAACGCCTTTCCACCAGAGCAGCATTTTGGCGCGGATACAGAAAGGACAGGTTTGCCAGGTGTAAATCTCTACGTTGGCTTTGATTTGCTCTGGATGGCGGCCCAGGATGGGGTTGAGGAAGTCGAGCATTTTGGTTTCCTTGATGATGGTGTAGTAACTGTATTTAGTCTAGATTTAAAGTTCATCGGGATTTATGCCGATCGATCGCAATCTTTGGGCTAGTCGTTCGGCTTGTTGTGCGGCTAATTGCCGTTGTCGATCTAATAAAAACAACTTGAGGCGGAATATTATTTTCTCGCCATTGTTGGTAAGAACCGCGATCGCAAAGCGTCTTTGAAGGAGATTCGCCTTTTGGTCTGGCAAACACCACCATCACATCAGGTGCTGGGCGAATAGTATTATTTCCTTCCACGGGATACCAGGATATTAGGATCGAGGATAACAAGGTGAAACTTCTTTTGTGCCAAATCCGATCGGGCCACAAACACCAGCAGCAAAACTTAACACGGCTTGAACCCCGACACCTCTGCACAGCGATCCCTACTCTGATAGACTTGAAAACTGTTAGAGCCAGACGAAACCTAGCAAAATCAAGCAGTTTGGAAGGACGCACCCCGTGGAAAATACACTCAGTTTAGAGATTATAGAGGTAGTTGAGCAAGCAGCGATCGCATCTTCCCGTTTGATGGGTAAAGGCGATAAAAACGAGGCTGACCGCGTGGCGGTAGAAGCCATGCGGGAGCGGATGAACAATATTCACATGAGAGGTCGCATCGTGATCGGCGAAGGCGAACGCGATGAAGCCCCCATGCTCTTTATCGGTGAAGAAGTTGGTATCTGTACCCGTGAGGATGCCAAAGCCTTTTGCAACCCAGACGAACTGGTAGAAATTGACATTGCTGTTGACCCTTGCGAAGGCACTAACCTAGTTGCTTACGGTCAAAATGGCTCAATGGCGGTGCTGGCAATTTCCGAAAAAGGCGGTTTGTTTGCCGCGCCTGACTTCTACATGAAGAAGCTAGCTGCTCCCCCAGCAGCGCGGGGCCACGTCGATATTAGCAAATCCGCCACCCACAACCTCAAGGTTCTCGCCGAGTGCTTGAGCCGCTCTATTGAGGAATTGGTAGTGGTGGTAATGGATCGTCCCCGTCACAAAGAACTAATTCAGGAAATTCGCCAAGCCGGGGCAAGAGTGCGCCTGATTAGCGATGGTGACGTTTCAGCCGCCATCTCCTGTGCCTTTTCGGGTACGAACATTCACGCGCTGATGGGCATTGGCGCAGCACCAGAAGGCGTCATCTCAGCCGCCGCCATGCGCTGTTTGGGAGGACACTTCCAAGGTCAATTGATTTACGATCCAGAGGTTGTGAAAACTGGCCTGATCGGTGAAAGTAAAGAAGGCAACCTCGCTCGTCTCAAAGAAATGGGTATCAACGACCCCGACAAGATTTATGAGGCTGAGGAACTGGCTTCTGGCAATACGGTGTTATTTGCAGCCAGCGGTATCACTCCTGGAACGCTGATGGAAGGCGTCCGCTTCTTCAACGGAGGAGCCCGGACTCATAGCTTGGTCATTTCTACTCAGTCCAAGACGGCTCGCTTTGTTGACACGATCCACCTGTTTGACGAGCCGAAGAGTCTGCAATTGAGGTAGTCATTAGGTAACAGGGCATGGGGCATTGGGCATGGGCAAGTTCAGAAAAACTATGCCCAAACTAACCCCAATGCCCAAACTGATTCCAATGCCAAATTAGCAATTAGCAATTAGCAATTAACAATTAGCAAATGAATATTGCAGTAGTAGGGCTTAGCCACAAAACAGCACCTGTTGAAATTCGTGAAAAACTGAGCATTCCAGAAGCGCAGACGGAAAGTGCGATCGCGCAACTTTGCAGTTACCCCAATATCGAGGAAGTTGCCATCCTCAGCACCTGTAACCGTCTGGAAATTTACATAGTTACCAGCGAAACCGAACAGGGAATTTCAGAAGTACGCCAGTTCCTCTCCGACTACAGCAAATTGCCGCCGATTGACCTGCGTAAGCACCTATTTATGTTGCTGCACGAAGATGCCGTCATGCACATGATGCGGGTTGCCGCCGGTTTGGATAGTCTGGTGCTTGGGGAAGGGCAAATTTTGGCTCAGGTTAAACATACTCACAAAATATGTCAGCAGTACAAAGGCGTCGGACGCATCCTTAACCGACTCCTCAATCAAGCCCTCACCGCTGGTAAGCGAGTCCGCACCGAAACCAGCATTGGTACTGGTGCAGTCTCCATCAGCTCCGCTGCTGTGGAGTTGGCGCAAATGAAAGTGCCAAATATAGCAGCTTGTCGAATAGGGATTCTGGGTGCTGGCAAAATGTCTCGGCTGCTGGTGCAACATCTGATCTCCAAAGGCGCAAGTGAAATAGCGATTTTGAATCGCTCTATGCAACGATCTGAAGAGTTGGCAAGTAAGTTCGCTGATGAAGTGCAGCTGCAACTTTACCCGCTTTCCGAAATGATGCAGGTAATCGCAGCGTCGGATATAGTTTTTACCAGTACTTCTGCCACTGAACCGCTACTTAATCGGGCAAAACTGGAACCAGTTTTGTCACCAAATCGGTCTTTGATGTTATTTGATATTTCCGTTCCGCGCAACGTTGATGCCGATGCGAACGATCTGGCTAATGTTCAAGCTTTCAATGTCGATGATTTGAAAGCTGTAGTGGCGCAGAATCAGGAAAGTCGGCGACAGATGGCGAAGGAAGCTGAGGTGCTTTTGGATGAAGAGGTAGAAGCTTTCGATCTGTGGTGGCGCAGTTTGGAAACTGTTTCTACCATCAGCTGTCTGCGGGATAAAATGGAAACAATCCGCGCCCAAGAGTTGGAAAAAGCTTTGTCTCGGCTCGGTACTGAATTTGCCGAAAAACATCAAGAAGTTATTGAAGCCCTCACGCGGGGGATTGTCAATAAAATTCTGCACGATCCGATGGTACAACTGCGAGCGCAGCAGGATATTGAAGCGAGACGCAAAGCAATGCAGACTCTGCAAACGCTGTTCAACCTAAATCCAGAAACTCAATCGAAAGAGCAATATAGCTAATAGTCACTGGTCATTGGTCATTGTTCATTGTTCATTAGACATCTCCTTTCATAGAATGTAGAGACGTTGCATGCAACGTCTCTACAAGGGTTACAGGTAACGCACCTTTA
>NZ_JAIQZM010000046.1:32343-41176 GCF_023333595.1 Argonema galeatum A003/A1 | reverse complement strand
TGACTAATGACTAATGACTAATGACTAATGACTAATGACTAATGACTAATGACTAATGACTAATGACTAATGACTATTTTGATAGAAGTTCTATAGCCGTCGTATATGTTAGGACAGTATAGAGCTATCAAAGTACTCAGCACTCAGCACTTTACTATATCGTTTTAGAGGCCGACCTTGATTTATGCTTCAGAAACTGGATCGGGCTTGGAATAACTTAAGTTTCCGTAAGAAAATCAGCCTGCTGTTGATGGCAGGAGCTATCGTGCCTACTTTTGTTGCTACTCAAGGTATTATCAGCCTTGCACAAACGAGGTTGCTTCAAAATTTACAAGTAACGTTAGGCATCCAGTTAAACACCCTAGAAAGCAAACTTAATGACACTGAAGGAAAGGTGGCTCTAGAAGCCCAAAATTTAGCAATTTTTATAGAGTCGCAGGCAGGGGATTTGAGCAACCTCCAACAGCTTACGGCACTTAGCCAACTATTATCTAATTATGTTCGGGTTGGTACAGATAATAGTTTTTACTTGATTACAGATGCCCAAGGTCAAACTGTTGCTCAATATATACAACAGGTGCGAGATAATTTTTCCAGCTATCCGTCTCTACCGAAACAGGATCTGAAGAAGCCGGAATTTAGTCCCGTGTCGTTACCCATCGGTATTAAGTTGGGGGATATTCCCATCTTACAAAATGCTATAAATTATCGACGTTCTCTCTCTGGCGCTGAATTGCTCAAGAGTGAGTGGCTAAAACGTTTAGGTTTAGAACAACAAGCAAATATTGGGATAAGAGCGCAGAAAATTGAAGGATTGCCTGAAGCAAAGCAACCTTTTTCCAAAGGAGTTTATGATATTGACGAAGGAAAAGTTGGCTTAGCGATCGTAGCGGTTCACCCGATACAGGTAAAAGGGAAGCTGGTAGGAACGATCGTTGTTGGTACGCTGCTCAATCGTAATTTTGAGATTGTCGATCGCCTCAAACAAGAAGTAGGAGTAAGTACTGCTACCCTGTTTGCCCAAGATTGGCGAATCAGCACTAATGTTCCTTATACCGATCAAACAACTAGAGCGATCGGAACACGAGTTTCTCGCGAGGTAGCAACAACAGTTTTAAATCAGAAAAAAGTTTTTATAGGCTTGGCCAATATTATTGGTATTGACTATCTCACCGGCTACAGTCCCATTTATGACCATCGGAAACAACTTAATCCGGCAGCAGCACAACCCGTTGGAATTGCTTATGCGGGGGAACCCACAACAGAAGTAGAAAAAACCTTGAATATACTGAGGTTGGCTGGGTGGGGAATCGGCGCAGGAATTGCCTTATTAGCAGGGTTAGTCGCTATTCCCATCGCGGCAACGTTTTCAAATTCCCTACAGCGGTTAGCTAATTGTGCCCAAAAAGTTGGTGAGGGCGATCTCACAACCGTAGTGCCAGTCACAAATACCCAAGATGAAATTGGGATGTTACTGGTTTCCTTTCAAAATATGACTGATAATCTGAATTCCTTAATCCTTCAGGTGCAGAAATCCATAATTCAAATTACCGCCACCACCACCGAAATCGCTGCTGAGGGTAAACAACTGGAAGCTACAATGACAGAACAAATAGCTTCCACCAATCGGGTAGCCGCTACGGCTAAGGTAATTGTTGCCACCTCCGGATCGCTGATTGAGACGATGGATGAAGTTAAACAAACAACAGCCCAGGCAGCTGGTGAGAGCAAAAAAGACTTGATGTACATGGAAACAACTATGTATAAATTGGTGGATGCAACGGGTATAATCTCCACGAAACTGGGAACGATTAACGAAAAAGCCAATAACATCAACAAAATCCTCACCACCATCGCTAAAGTAGCCGACCAAACTAATTTAATTTCCCTCAATGCGGCAATTGAAGCGGAAAAAGCTGGTCAGTATGGGCTGGGGTTTGCTGTGGTAGCCAGAGAAATTCGCCGCCTAGCAGATCAAACAGGCGTTGCCGCCCTCGAAATCGAAAATATGGTTGAACAGATGCAAGCGGCGGTTTCCAGTGGAGTGACGGAAATGGATAATTTCACCAATCAAGTGAAACAGAGCGTTGAAGTTGTGCATAATATCAGCACTAAATTAGAGTTGATTATTGAACAAGTGCAATCCTTAACTCCCCGCTTTCAAGCGGTGAGTAACAGCATGGAAGCTCAGTCGCAAAGCGCAGAGGAAATTAACGATGCGATGGTGCAATTGAGCGAAGATTCCTCGCAAACTGCCGAGTCTTTTCGCGAGATTAACAGTTCGCTGGGACAATTGAAAAATGCCACACAAGGCTTACGGCAGGAAATATCTCGTTTTAAAGTGGCTGGTAGTTGATATAGCTAGGGACTAGGGGCTTTCTTGCTAGGCTTCGACGTGACACTTCGGCAAGCGTTCGACTGAGTTTCGACAAAGCTCAACTTCCGCGCTCACGCCGAAGTCTTTGTCGAAACTCAGCCGAACGGTTTCGGGAATTGAGAATGTCCTAACCGCCTTGGCGGTTGCTATACCTACCCTAAAATACAGGTTTAAATCTTCTATTTGATATAATTAAAATATCCTTCGATATTGAACGGGGACAACAACGATGACGACTCAACAACCCACCAAGCGCCCCATCCGTCGAGGCAGAATTTTCCCAGAATATACTATACCGCCGGAAGAACTAGCACGAAGCGAAGCCGAACGAAAAGCACGCTATCAGCGAACTCGTCCAGTTTTTGAACGATGGCGCGATGAGTTAATAGCAGACCATTATAACTGGTTTATGATTATAGAACCAAATAGTGGCGATTATTTCATCGATCCCGATGAAAATCTTGCCGTTGAAAAAGCTCGTCAAAAGTACCCTTCAGACTGGCTTGTTACTTTTCGCATTAACGACACAGGAGCCTGCGGCATGATATGATTTATGGTAAATTTGGTGAGATTGGCGAACTATTTTTTGAGATTGATTTGATTGCTGCCGATGGAGATGTGCTTCCAGTTGATGTATTAGTAGATACTGGATTTACTACTGGCTATCTAGCCATAGACACCCAAGACGCACAAAGTTTAGGTTGGCCTGTGATAGTCCGCGATCGAACTATGCGAACAGCACAGGGGGAGGACACTTTTACTATCTATGAAGGAAAGATATTACTAGATGGAATTGAATACACTATTCCCGTTCATGTTGGTGCGGGAATTCCCGAACCTTTGCTCGGTTTGCAATGGCTTACAAATATGAGATTAGTGGTAGATTCCCCACAGGGAATGTTGACCCTGGGATAAGAAACCCGGTTTCTTAGTGTTGCAAGTGCTGACTATGGAATAAGTTTAAATATTTAAAATTAGCCCTAAATCTAAAATAAATCTAGGTAAAATATCTTCGCCAGAAAGCGTCGGTGGCTGTTCCAAAGAGAAATTGATAGTTTCTACATCTGTACCAGGTTGATAAATTTCCACTAACGGTGTTTGAGGGTCAATTAACCAACCCAAACGCATACCGTTGGCGAGGTAATCGCGCATTTTTGTGCGTAATTTGGATAAGGAATCAGTTTCAGAACGCAATTCAATTATAAAGTCGGGACATAGGGGAGGAAAGCGCCGCCTTTCCTCGCGGGATAATGTTTCCCAGCGTTCTTTTGTCACCCAAGAAACATCGGGAGAACGATAAGCACCATTAGGTAATCTGAACTCAGTTGAAGAGTCAAAGACTTTTCCTAACTTAGTTTGATCGTTCCAAATGTAAACTTTAGCGTTCAAGCCAGAATTTCTAATACCGCTTTCGCCACCAGTTGGGGACATGATAATCAATTCTCCTTCAGAAGTTAGTTCTAAGCGCCATTCTTGATTAGCCAGACATAGCTGATAAAATTGCTCGTCTGTCAGACCTACTGCGGGTGGTACATTGAGAGTGAGTGTTTCCATCGGTGTATTGGCAACGAGGTTAGTTTTATTATGAGCGATCGCATCATTGAGCGAGAAACCCGGTTTCTTGGAGAAACCGGGTTTCTCAAGCACCTCAAAGCACAGCTTTCGCCAAAAGTAAAGCATCTAAATCCAAACTAACCAAGTGCTGATAAACTCGATCGATCGCCCTCTTCCCCCGCAGAAACCCAGTATTGGCACCCGGACAGATAAAATTAAGCGTTTCTGGCGAAAACCGTGCTAACAATAACTCAATACTGCGAATTTGTCGCAACCAATGAAAAGTTTTCGATGTCCGCAACGGTACGGGTAAGCCTTCCAGATTAGGCAATAAGTGACGCCCAGAGAACAACACGCCACCAAAAGCACTGTAATAAAGGCAAGAAGAACCGGGAGAATGGCCCGGAGTCCAAATAACTTGGCTGTGGGGCGTAAGGCTGAATTCTGACCCAAACGTATTGACTTCCAGTTTCGGCAACAAATAAGCTTCCTGTTCTTGAATCAAAACCTTGCAGCCAAAAGCCCGCTGAATCTCCTCCACCTTGCCAATACCGCCTCGGTGGGTGATAACTAACCACGATACACCACCTCGATCGCGTAAAAATTTCTGATTTTCCTCATCCCAGGCGGGACAATCAACCAGAATATTGGTTTCATTTTCTACAATAAGATAGGCTGTTGCTCCCAACGTATCTCGATTGGGTGGAAAGGCAAAAATAGTGTCCAAGACAGCCCGTGGTTGTTTGGGCATAAGATGAATATATTGTTACTTGTACTACTGGGACTGGCTACCTACTTCATTGTGAAGCGCAGCGTGGCCGATATCACTAAAACGCCGGTCTGGATACTGTGGCTGGCCATGATGATACCGCCGTTCGCATGGACTGGGTGGATCTGGGTATATGGCAAAAATAAACCTATGCCAGTCGTTTTGATGATTGGGGTATTCGGAATCAGCATATTTTTGTACTGCTGGCTGATTCAGCGAGGGCGTAAAGACATTAAACCGCCAGTACTTCAGAGTTCGGATACCGCAGCTTCACAAGAGACGGCTAACTCAGATAATGGGGCAGCTAAGGTACGTCCCATCAATAAGGAGGAAGAAACCCAGCTGCGGGAGTGTTTCCCCTGGGGAGTCTACTACCTGCAAAATCTGGAGTTTCGACCCCAAGCGGTGATTTGCCGGGGACACCTGCGAACCAAACCGGAAGTGGCATACAAGACTATCAGGGAGAATATTGAAGCCAAATTTGGCGATCGCTTCCTAATTATCTTTCAACAAGGTTTCAACTCCAATCCCTTTTTTGCCCTAGTTCCCAATCCCCAAGCCCACTCAGACGCTAAGCGCAACAGGGAAGTCTTGACGCGACCCGGTTTGGCTTTAGGACTGTTGGCGGCAACCTTATTCACTACACTCTTAGTTGGAGCCCAAATAGCAGGGGTAACCCGGCAAGCAGTGGAATCCAACTCAGCCGTTCTGCTGAAAGGACTGCCCTATGCTTTGGCGCTGATGGCTATTCTGGGCATCCACGAAATGGGTCACTACCTAACGGGGAGGTTCTATAAACTTCGCACGACTCTGCCCTATTTTATACCCGTGCCGTTTTTTCCAGGTACTTTTGGGGCGTTTATTCAGCTGCGTAGTCTACTACCCGATCGCAAAGCTTTGTTTGATGTGGGAATTGCTGGGCCCTTCGCAGGCTTCGTGGCGACTTTACCCTTGCTGATTTGGGGTCTAGCCAATTCTACTGTAGTTCCTCTGTCTAATAAGGCGGTCATATTGAACTTCGACGCCTTCAACCCCACGTTTTCCCTATTGCTAACTTTGCTGAGTAAATTGGCGCTAGGCAGTGCTTTGACAGCAGAAAAAGCGATCGATCTCCATCCCGTCGCAGTAGCAGGATTTTTGGGCATAATCGTCACTGCCTTCAACTTGATGCCCGTGGGCCAACTCGACGGCGGTCATATTGTCCATGCCATGTTTGGGCAACGACAAGCCGCTTCCATTGCCCAAATTGCCCGATTCCTACTGCTGATAGCTTCTCTGATGCCTTGGTTGGTAGGAGTTTCTCTAATTCCGCCCTACTATTTATATTGGGCAATTTTCCTCTTCTTAATACCCATAAGCGATGAACCGGCTTTGAACGATGTCAGTGAACTCGACAACCAACGCGACTTCTGGGGTTTAGCGGCGCTGGGCCTCTTGCTGATCGTCATTTTGCCCGCTCCCAGTTTTCTGATCCATCTATTGAATATGTGAGCGTTTAGATATGCTATAATTTGGGAATGTAAGGGCGCGTGGCTCAGTGGATAGAGCATCAGGTTCCGGTCCTGAGGGTCGGGGGTTCAAATCCCTCCGCGCTCGTCTTTCCTCAATTATTGGTACGTTGTTGCGCTTCAGCGCTCTTGAAATTGGTACGTTGTTGCGCTTCAGCGCTCTTGAAATTGGTACGTTGTTGCGCTTCAGCGCTCTTGAAAATTGGTACGTTGTTGCGCTTCAGCGCTCTTGAAATTGGTACGTTGTTGCGCTTCAGCGCTCTTGAAAATAGCGTCCAAGCTCAACAACATATTGAGTTAAAACGGACTCAAAGATTAGTGGTGTCACCCACACCCGCCTGCGATTTGAATCGCAGGCGGGCTAACAGCGAAGTCAATAGCTTTGTATATAGCCCTTCTCAGGTAGATGAGGTATGACTGACAGCTTATATAACCACTAAATTAAGAGGGCTAAAGCCCAACTACGTACCTCACTTACTTGAGAACCGCTATAGCCATATCCGTATCCTCAAATCGCATCTTGTGCAAATCACTTCCAAACCCAAAAATATCCTACAACTTCTTTCTTGTAGGATGGGCGTCCCGCCCGTCCTATCCCCGTAAACGCTTAATTTCTTCAGATGTAAACGGATTTTTCCCAGCGCGTAAACTATCAATCCAACTTTGCACTTTTAATCGATCTTTCTTATCATTAATAGAAACAACAACTGCCTCCAAATCCTCAATCGCGCCTTTTTTGTTGCCAGTTAGCGCCCTGTTAATACCGCGCATCCGGCGATAATTTTGGTTAAGGGCTACAGCTTTTTCGCAGGCAAACTTAACATCGGTGGCATTGCCTCGGAAAGTACCTTGATCACAGAGATCGTACCACGAATCAGCAGATATTTGTTTTGAATCGAGCTTTTCGGCTTGGGTGAAGGCTATCATCGCATCTTTGAACTGGCGCTGTTTTACAAACCTATTTCCCTTTTCAATTAAAGCAGAAGCTAATATTTGTCGAGCTTCTTCTTCTGGTTTAAAGTCTAAGCTGGGGTCTAGTTTCAATGCGCTTTGAAAAGCCGCAACCGCATCCTTAATATTGCCATCCTTGGCTAACTTCACCCCATCCTTAACTAGATTCGTAGCTTCTTTTAATTCCTGCGCTTTTGTTTTTGGGTCAAATTTCTTTAACCTGGCATTCCATGCAAAGGCTTGATTGAACTTATCGACGGCGACATCGATATTGCCGTTTCTCGCTTCTTCCTCACCATCCTTCACCATAACTTCTGCTGCTGCCAACTTGTTAGTTTCGTTTTGGCATACTTTTAGTGTCTGCAATTCCTTGGGATTGACAATCAGGTAATAGTTTAACCATTTGCAACCTCGCTTTAGCAGTAAATCCAAGTTACCAACGCTTTCCACATTCCAAACTTTGGCAGTTTTGTCAGCGGAGGAGGTGACAATGCGTTCACCATCCGAGCTAAAACTGGCGCTGTGGACATAATTCTCATGCCCTTCGAGTTGGGCTAGTTGCTTACCCGATAAATCCCACACACGGGCGGTGTTGTCTAATGAGGTGGTAACGATGCGTTTGGCATCGGGACTAAAGTTGGCGCTGTTGACAGTACCTTGATGCCCTTTGAGTTGTCGTATTTGTTGACCGGATAAGTCCCACACACGGGCGGTGTTGTCATAGGAGGCGGTGACGATGTATTTGCCGCCATCCGGGCTAAAACTCGCGCTCAGCACAATATCCTCATGGCCTTTGAGAAGAGCTAGCTGCTGACCAGATAAATCCCAGACACGGGCTGTCTTATCGGATGAGGCAGTGACGATGCGCTGACCATCCGGGCTAAAACTGGCACTATTCACTGAATCCTGATGGCCTTTGAGGAGGGCTAGTTGCCGACCGGACAAGCCCCATAAACGGACGGTCTTGTCGTCTGAGGCGGTGACGATGCGCTGGCCATCCGGGCTAAAACTGGCACTATTCACTGGACCCTGATGGCCTTTGAGGAGGGCTAGTTGCCGACCGGATAAGTTCCACACACGGGCGGTTTTGTCTTCTGAGGCGGTGACGATGCGCTGGTCATCCGGGCTAAAACTGGCGCTCCAGACAGAACGCTCATGGCCTTTGAGGAGAGCTAGTTGCTTGCCAGATAAATCCCACACACGGGCAGATTTGTCTTTTGAAGCAGTGACGATACGTTGGCTGTCGGAACTAAAACTAGCCCTCACCACAAAATCCTCATGACCTTTGAGAAGAGCTAGTTGCTTGTCCGATAAATCCCACACCCGGGCGGTTCTGTCGAATGAGGCGGTGACGATACGTTGGCCGTCGGGACTGAAGTTGGCACTGCGGATAGAATCCTGATGCGTTTTGAAGAGGGCTAATTGCTTGCCCGATAAATCCCACACCCTCGCAGTCTTGTCTCTGGAAGCGGTGACAATCCGATCGCCTTTGGGACTGAAGTTGGCACTCCAGACATAACCCTGATGACCTTTAAGTTCAGCAATCAACTTTCCCGATAAATCCCACACCCTAGCAGTATTGTCCCTGGAAGCAGTCACAATCCGATCGCCTTTGGGACTGAAGTTGGCACTCCAGACATAACCCTGATGACCTTTAAGTTCAGCAATCAACTT